>CAYXIX010000118.1:0-7761 GCA_964465405.1 uncultured Parabacteroides sp.
GGTAAGCGGACGGCATTTTCCGCCCGCTTTCATGCCCATCCATTTCATGCCAGTGCATGTGAAGTTTCATGCCAGTGTAGGCGGATTTTCCTGCCGGGTAGTTTTATTTAGCCGTTACTTATTATTTATTAGAACTTCCCAAGAGAAGGAATTTTCTCAGAAAGTAATTGTAGTATTTTTCATAATGGCGGAGATTGTTTTGAATTTTATTTCTGTTGTATTTAGTATTGCGTTAAAAGATAAATGTTTGATTTTTGTTTTTTGCATAAAATGATACTATTTGCATATAAATATTTTTGTCAAACTAATAAAACGTGCAATCATGAAAACAAAAAGAATTATGAGCCTTGTGTTTTTCAGTGTTATTGCAATAATAGCAATAATAAATGTACAATCCAATGTGCGAAGTGAAAGAGTGCTATCGGTTTTAGCATTAAAACAAAAAGAAACGCAAGTGAATGTTCCTCTTTATGAAATTAATCTTGAAAAAACAGCTCCTTTGTCTGAACTTTTTGAGAGTTGGTTCGCTATTCCATTAGAAACCAATGATAGCGTATTGATAAACAATATTGATAAAATCGTGATTAAAAATGGATATTTGTTTTTAGCGGATCGAAAAAATATGACGATTTATCAATTTGATAAAAAAGGTCATTTTATCCAGCTATTAGAACGTCAAGGCCCAGGTCCTGAAGAGTATATTGATATTTCTGATTTTGCAGTGCGGGATAGTTTGTTGTATGTTCTATCCTCTCCTAATCGTATGATTAATCAATATTATTTGAATGGTGATTTTATCCGATCTTATAAGTTAAATGATTTTTACCACTATTTTGATTTTCTAAATGAAGATACAGTGGTTTTGTATTCAGCATTTTCAAATGAACAAAAATATAATTTCCAACTATATGATATGCAGAATAATAAAATAGTTGTATCTCATTCTCCATTTGATGAAAATCAAAATTACGTACTGTCGAAATCTCCATTTTCAGAGGATTATTTAGAAAGTAAATTAGTCACTTTGCCATTCGATTATACGATTTATAAATTGGATGAACAGTTTTCTCCTATAGCTAAATTTGATTTTAATAGTGCGGAAAAATTGCCTCGAAAAAAAATGTCGTTTGAAGAATATCGAAGAGAACTACTTGGAAAATCAGTAGTAACGATGTTCGATTACATTACAATGTCATTGGATAGTACTTTGTATACGCTTTATAATTATAAATTTGTTACACATATATCAAAAACAAAACTACAAGATGGACAAACAACAACATGGATTTTACAAAACAAAGATAATGTAGAATTTCCTTTTTGTTTTGCTCAGCCTTTGGGGTTTTATAAAGGATACTTACTATCCTTTATGCCGTCTTATGCCGTTTTGCAATTTGATGAAAATTTTCATTCAGATAAAAATGAATCAGGGAAGTTGAATGCAGATGATAATCCTGTACTGTTTTTCCACAAAATAAAATTTGATTAGAATTTTGTTGGATGAAACAAACTTGGCATTTCTTAAACGTAAACAGGCTTTCGCAAGAACTTTTTCCTCTTTGCCATACGCTTGTTTCCTTACTTTTGGAACCTTTTATTTCATGCCAGTGTAGGCGGATTTTCCTGCCGGGTAGTTTTATTTAGCCGTTACTTGAACAAACATTTTGTCATAATTAATTGTAATCCGTTTGAATGCTTGTAGAAAATCTGTCCCTAAAGAACCGGAAGCCAGATTGTTGTTCGCCTCTTTTACTACCTCTACTTGATGAAGCGTGAAAGGCGTTTCCTCTAACTGTAAGGTTATTTCCGGTAATACGTAGCCGGTGATGGATTCTATTCCGCCAAATCCACCTCTTTTCAGCGGTTGTTCTTGAGCATCATGCGGGATTGTTTCCGGGAAGCGTTCTTTGAACCATACGCCGAAATCGCTTTTTACATTTCCGCTGTCCAATAGGATGTCTATGGGTTGATGCTGGTAGTAGATACGTACTTTGGGCGTATTGGAGGATAAGTACATATTGGGTTTCGCTTCGCTTTGTCGCTCAGGGAAGATGAATCTTTGATTTTCAAAATCGAGGACGATTTCTTTGGCATCGCGAATGAAGTGATACCCCAGTACTCCGTCGAAAGTGAAGACTGCGTCTATCTCTTTGTCTGGCGGGGCGATGAGAAAGATCGGATAATGATACACCATTTCTCTGACGCATAACGAGTCGGCCACTGCCAGTTTCACAAAACCGATTTGCGTACCCGAAACAGGAATGGAATCGGACAGGATTTTCAGCCCGACCTCTTTGGCATACGCTTCAGTGACGAAATTACCGAAAGAACATCCCGTGTCGAAGATAAAATCTTTCGTGATGCCATTGACCTGAACCGGGATTAACAGATGTTCTCCGCGCCCGGCAGAGTCGGTACGCATCGGGACATATTGCGTAGTTACGGGGCGGGAGAGGGACGGAGCCGGATAGTGGGCGAGTGCTTTTCCTATTCGTTCGATAAATATGAGGCTATACAGTTCCTCGAATGGAACTTGCTGCTTTAATGCTGAGACTAAATTTCTGCTTAGTTCTCCGGCCGCCGCATATTGTCCCAAATTCAAGAAATTCATTGCCCGTAATGCAGACATTCCAATTTGTGTTTGTGCGTCAAGTGCCTGCTGATGGTTGGCAAACAGGTCAGCCATTGCTTTTTCTGCCTTCTCTAATTGATTGAAATTAATGTACAGATTGGCTTCGGCGAGCCGAGCCAACATCGGGACTTGTAGGGAGTCCTTCATCTGTGGATAACGGGCGTTCAAACGAAGTATATCTCCGCTATTCAACATTTCTGCCAATTCCGAATCAGCGGCAGATTGTGCATTTACATGTCCCATAAACAACAGGGCGATACATGTCAGGATAACTGTTTTCATACTATCTGTTTTTATTTCACCCGCAAAGTAAGCCTGCTTTATTCAAAAAAAGGAAGATTTTCTTACATTTTATCGATTTTTATTCCGCTGTTCCGATTTTTATTCTATCTTTGCCGGCGTAAAATAACAATAGCAATGAAAAGTATCGTTCTGCATCATCACCATCATCCTTACAACGGGCAATAGTTCGGTGGGCTGTTGGGTATGTAGATACACGAAGATAAAATGGAAGGCTTGCCGTTTGCACGGTGAGCCTTTTTTAGTTGCACAAAAGAAAAATCAAATTAAAAAGAAGATAACATGTTACGAATTGCAGTACAGTCAAAAGGACGTCTCTACGACGAAACGATGCATCTCTTGGAAGATGCCGGTATCAAATTGAATAGGGGAAAACGCATTTTGCTGCTTTCGGCAAAAGGGTTCCCGGTGGAGGTGTTGTTTTTGCGTGACGACGATATTCCGCAGTCGGTAGCCAACGGTGTGGCCGATGTTGGGATTGTGGGCGAGAATGAATATGTGGAGAAAGGAGGCGAGGCCCGGCTGGTCAAGCGGTTGGGATTCAGCAAATGCCGCTTGTCGTTAGCTATCCCGAAAGATGAGCTTTACGAGGGGGTTCAATGGTTCGAGGGGAAGACGATTGCCACCTCTTATCCGGAGATATTGAAGGCCTATTTGAAGGAACAACAAGTGAATGCGGAGTTGCATGTGATTAGTGGGTCGGTCGAGATTGCACCCGGTATCGGGTTGGCGGATGCTATCTTCGATATTGTGAGTTCTGGGAGCACATTGCTCAGCAACCAGTTGAAAGAGGTAGAAGTAGTCATGCAAAGCGAGGCGTTGCTGATTGCCAACAAAGACCTCTCGGAAGGGAAACAGACGATTTTGGACGAACTTTTGTTCCGTTTTGAGGCAATCCAGATGGCGGAAGGGAAAAAATATGTACTTTTGAATGCGCCTAAGGAACAACTGGATGAGATTATCGAGGTGTTGCCGGGTATGAGAAGTCCGACTATCATGCCGCTGGCTGATGGAAACTGGGTGTCGGTGCAATCGGTCATTGCAGAGAAACATTTTTGGGAAATCATCGGTAAACTGAAATCGCTCGGTGCAGAGGGTATTTTGGTCTTGCCAATCGAGAAGATGATTTTGTAGGATGGACAATTAATAATGGACAATAGATAATTATGGAGGTGATTAAATATCCGTCGAGGGAGACTTGGGAGGCGTTGACAAAGCGGCCGACTTTAGATGTGGCGGAACTATTTGGCACGGTACGAACAGTACTCGATGCTGTGCGCAAAGAAGGAGACATGGCAGTCATTCGTTATGAGGAGATGTTTGACAAGGTGGATCCAAAGCGTTTCAGGTTGCAGGTTTCGGAAGAGGAGATTCGCGAAGCGGAGATGTTGCTATCGGACGATTTGAAGCTGGCGATTCGCAGGGCGAAAGAGAATATCGAAACGTTTCATGCTTCGCAACGTTTTGTTTCGCATAAGGTAGAAACGGCTCCGGGTGTCGTTTGTTGGCAAAAGGCTGTCGCGATAGAGAAGGTCGGGCTTTACATTCCGGGCGGGACAGCTCCGTTGTTCTCTACCGTTTTGATGTTGGCGGTTCCGGCACGTATTGCCGGTTGCCGGGAGATTGTGCTCTGTACGCCGCCTAATAGCGAAGGACGTGTGCATCCGGCCATTCTGTTTGCTGCGCAGGTGGCAGGTGTTAGTCGCATATTCAAAATCGGCGGAAGTCAGGCGATTGCGGCAATGGCTTGCGGGACGGAGTCCGTTCCGAAGGTATATAAGATTTTCGGTCCCGGTAATCAGTATGTGACGGCAGCCAAACAGTTGGTCAGCTTGCGTGACGTGGCGATCGACATGCCGGCAGGCCCTTCGGAAGTAGAGGTAGTGGCAGACGCAGCGGCGAATCCGGTTTTTATTGCGGCAGATTTCCTTTCGCAGGCAGAACATGGAGCAGATAGTCAGGCGATGCTGGTTACGGATTCAGAGGCCATTGTCGAGCCGGTGCTGCAAGCCATTCGCGAAGAACTGGAGCGACTTCCGCGCAAGGAAATCACGGAACGAGCCCTTAGCCACAGCCGTATCGTGGTACTGAAAGACCGGCAGGAGACGATTGATTTCACCAATCTCTATGCACCGGAACATCTGATTATCCAGACGGCAGACTATGCCGAGTGGGGCGATAAGGTGGAGAATGCCGGCAGTGTCTTTCTTGGGTCTTATACGCCGGAGAGCGCGGGCGATTATGCTTCCGGCACGAACCATACGCTTCCGACCAACGGCTATGCACATGCTTACAGCGGGGTGAATTTGGACAGTTTCATCAAAAAAATTACGTTTCAGGAGCTCTCGGCCGATGGGATTCGTACGATAGGAGAGACGATTCAGGTCATGGCTGCCAACGAACAGTTGGATGCACATAAGAATGCCGTAACAGTCAGATTGAACACGTTATGAAAGCATTGTATGAATTGATTCGGAAAAATGTCCAAGCGATGCAGCCTTACTCTTCCGCACGGGATGAGTTTCAAGGGGATGCCACCGTCTTTCTGGATGCCAATGAGAATCCGTATAATAATCCGTACAACCGTTATCCAGACCCGCTTCAATGGGAGCTGAAAAAGAAGATTGCGGCCTGTAAAGGAGTGGATATCGAATCCCTCTTTTTGGGAAATGGCAGTGACGAACCGATTGATTTGGTGATTCGGGTTTTTTGCGAACCGGCGGTGGACAATATCGTCAGTATTGCTCCTTCATACGGCATGTATGAGGTGGCGGCACATGTAAATAATGTGGAGTTCCGGAAAGTACAGCTGGATGCCAACTTTGATGTGGATACGGAGACACTATTGCAGGCTGCTGACCAACAGACAAAAGTGATTTATCTCTGCTCACCGAACAATCCGACGGGAAATAATCTGAGCCGCGAGCGGATAGCATATATATTGAAAAAATTCGATGGCATTGTGGTGGTCGATGAGGCGTATATTGACTTCGCAGATGCTCCTTCTTTTCTTACGGAATTGGGGAAATTCCCGAATTTGATTGTCTTGCAGACTTTTTCTAAGGCATGGGGGGCAGCCGGTGTCCGCTTGGGAATGGCGTTTGCTTCGCCGGAGATTGTTGCCGTATTGAATAAAATCAAATATCCGTATAATGTGAATGTGCTGACGCAAACATACGCTTTGCAGTTGTTGGAAAAACCGGAAAACATGCAGGCGCAACTCCGCCGGATTCTTGCCGGGCGCACGTGGTTGCAAGAACGTTTGCCGCAGTTGGGATGCGTGCGCAAGATTTATCCGACGGATGCTAATTTTATCTTGACGGAAGTGACCGATGCGAACGCGATATACAACTACTTGGTTCAGGTGGGTATCATTGTACGTAACCGGACGAACGTGACCATGTGTGCCGGTTGTCTTCGCATTACGGTGGGAACACCGGAGGAAAACCGGGCATTGATAACGGCATTGGAGGGATACAAATGAAACGGGCATTGTTTATAGACCGAGACGGAACGCTGGTGATTGAACCGCCCGTCGATTACCAGCTCGACAGCTTGGAGAAACTGGTGTTCTACCCGAAGGTTTTCCGCAATCTCTATTTCATTCGGAAAAATCTGGATTTTGAGTTTGTGATGGTTACGAATCAAGATGGGTTGGGAACGGCTTCTTTCCCCGAAGATACCTTTTGGCCGGCACACAACAAGATGTTGCAGGTGCTGGAAGGCGAGGGGATTCGTTTTGATGATATTTTGATTGACCGTTCTTTCCCGGAGGAAAATTTGCCTACCCGGAAGCCCGGTACAGCTATGCTGAAGCATTATTTGACGGGTGAATATGACCTTGCAAACAGTTGTGTGATTGGCGACCGTCTGACAGATATGCAACTTGCGATGAATTTGGGTGCCAAAGGAATTTGGTTGCGTCCTTACAACGACGAGGCTCGCCGCTTGCTGGATGAAAATCCGGGTGTGAACCCCGTCTTGGTGACAGACGATTGGGATCGGATATCTGAATATCTTTTTGCCGGCGAACGGTGTGCCGTTGTGCAGCGGACTACCAAAGAAACGGATATTTATGTAGAGTTGAATCTCGACGGACGTGGCGCGACACAGGTTTCGACCGGCTTGGGATTCTTCGACCACATGCTCGACCAAATCGGCAAACATTCGGGGATGGATTTGACTGTGCGCGTCAAAGGCGATTTGAATGTAGACGAACATCATACGATTGAAGACACGGCAATTGCGCTGGGCGACGCGCTCCGCGAGGCATTGGGCGACAAACGGGGCATCGAACGGTATGGTTTCTGCCTGCCGATGGATGATTGCTTGTGCAGTGTGGCGCTTGATTTTGGTGGACGCGCCTGGCTGGTGTGGGACGCGGAGTTCCGCCGGGAGAAAATTGGCGATATGCCGACGGAAATGTTTCTCCATTTCTTCAAAAGTCTCTCCGATGCAGCCCGCATGAACCTCAATATCCGGGCAGAAGGGACGAACGAACATCATAAAATCGAAGGCATCTTCAAAGCCCTTGCCCGCGCCATCCGAATGGCTATCCGCAGGGATATCTATCGTTTCGAGCTGCCGAGTACGAAGGGAATGCTGTGAGAAGCTGTCAGTTCTGACAAAAGTGTTCCGTAAACGCAGACAGAGTCCTGTTAATGCTAACAAGACACCTCTGTCTGCGTTTACGGAATGGTTACTGGATTTGTATCGTTCCCTGTATTCTGTCTCCTTTCTTCAATGGACGGTACTCTTTCTCAGAGTGGGGCATTAAGTAAAATTCTTTTCCCGGATTGCTATAGTCGGCGACCAAAAGGCGTATCACG
>CAYXIX010000119.1:0-6378 GCA_964465405.1 uncultured Parabacteroides sp.
CCGCTTTTAACCCCCGTACGTGTGATGGGAAATTAGAAAGCATTCATATCTAATTTTGAGTAACACTAAAAAGTACAAAGAATGAAGACATTTCAATTAGAAGGTAAGACAAGAGAAATTGCAGCAACGTCTGCAGACAGAAAAAGAGCATTGAAAGCAATGCGGAAAAACAATGAAATCCCGGCTGTATTGTATGGAGGGGAACAGGTTGTTCATTTTACGGTAACAAAAGACAGTATCCGTAATTTGGTGTATAGCCCGGAGATTTTTGCTGTCGAACTGACCATTGATGGGAAAAAGACGATGGCTGTCGTAAAAGATATTCAGTTCCAGCCGGTGACAGATGGTCTTTTGCACATGGATTTCTTGGAAGTATCAGAACAGAAGCCAATCGTGATGGAAGTCCCGGTCGTTTTGGAAGGTCATGCAGAAGGTGTGAAAGCTGGTGGTAAGCTGACTTTGCAAATGAGAAAATTAAGAGTCAAAGCTGTTTATACAAACATCCCTGAAAAATTATTCATCAATGTAGACCATCTGGGATTGGGTAAGACCATTCAGGTTGGCGCATTACACTTTGAGGGGCTTGAGCTGATGAATGCAAAGAACGCAGTCGTTTGTGCCGTTCAATTGACCCGTGCAGCTCGTGGTGCCCAAGCAAAAGCGTAAGTAAAGAAATAGAATGCCATAATTATGATGGACAATTGGCAAGGGAGAGGAATCTTCTTCTGTCGATTGTCCATTTTTATTTGATTAATTTTCTATATCAATGAAATATCTGATAGTAGGATTAGGGAATATCGGTCCTGAATATTTGGGAACCCGCCATAATATCGGTTTTCGGGTCGTTAATGCGTTGGTAGACGACGCAGGTGTCCGTTTTTCGGAAGAACGATATGGCGCAATTGCACGTATGCGGGTCAAGAATTGTGAGTTGGTGGTGCTGAAACCCAATACGTTTATGAATCTGAGCGGGAATGCTGTTCGTTATTGGTTGCAACGGGAAAACATTCCGGTGGAGAATTTGTTGGTGGTAGTTGATGATTTTGCATTGCCCTTTGGAACGCTTCGTTTGAAACCGAAAGGTAGTGATGCGGGGCACAACGGATTGAAAAATATCCAGCAGTTATTGGGTACGCAAGTCTATAGCCGGCTTCGTTTTGGTATCGGTAATAATTTCCCGCGTGGCGGACAGATTGATTATGTATTGGGGCAGTTCATGCCCGACGAATTGCAGCTGATGCCGGAAAAGGTGGAACGAGCGGTCGAGATTGTGAAAAGTTTTTGTCTTGCCGGAGTGGAAATAACGATGAACCAATATAATAATAAGTAATAAATAGTGAGGTGGATGAAGTTCGTATAGATAAATGGATGTGGGCGACGCGTATATTCAAAACGCGTACAATCGCATCAGACGCTTGTAAAAAGGGGCGTGTGATGGTGGGAGGGGTGACGGTAAAACCTTCTCGCATGATTAAAAGAGGGGATGTCGTTCAGGTTCGCAAACCACCCGTAACTTTTTCGTTTAAAGTGCTCGACTTAACAGAGAAACGCATGGGGGCTAAATTGGTTCCCGGCTTTCTGAAGAATGTAACGACACCTGACCAGTATGAACTTTTGGAGATGAATCGTATTTCTGGATTTGTTGACCGTGCACGGGGTATGGGGCGTCCGACTAAAAAAGAACGTCGCGAATTGGAACAGTTTACAGCGCCCGGAGAAATGTATGACGATAACGATTCTGATTTCGACTTTGATTTTGAGGAAGATGATATAGAATAATTTTTGTATATTCATACGCAATAACCATTTAATTATACAAAGGTTATATGGCAGGAGGAAAAGTTGTCAACATCAGATGACGGTTCAGACTTATACCTTTCAGGGAAAATGGAAGGCACGGTACGTGCGTGTAAAGGCAACGCATGAGCAGGGGGAATTTATTTTTGCGGATGAAATTGTAATTTGGTGATTTCTTTCTACCTTTACCCTCGCAAAAAAAACACAAATTTTAGACTTACGCTATGTTGACTCAAATTATAAACGGTAAAATTCTCACTCCACAGGGTTGGTTGAAAGATGGTTCTGTCTTGATAAGCAACAATAAGATCTTGGAAGTGACAAATTGTGACTTGGCTGTTGTTGGTGCTACGTTAGTAGATGCAAAGGGAATGTATATCGTGCCCGGTGGCGTCGAAATCCATGTGCATGGAGGCGGCGGACGTGACTTTATGGAAGGAACAGAAGATGCTTTCCGTACAGCAGTCGCCGCACATATGCAGCATGGGACGACGAGTATTTTCCCTACACTTTCCTCTTCTACGATTCCGATGATTCGTGCGGCGGCAGCCACGACAGAGAAATTGATGGCGGAACCTGATAGCCCTGTGTTAGGACTTCATTTGGAAGGGCATTATTTTAATTTGAAAATGGCAGGTGGGCAGATGCCTGAAAACATAAAGAATCCGGATCCGGAAGAGTATATCCCATTGTTGGAAGATACACATTGTATCAAACGTTGGGACGCAGCACCGGAACTGCCGGGTGCGATTCAGTTTGGCAAATATATTACATCGAAAGGGGTTCTGGCCGCCGTAGGTCACACGCAAGCGGAGTATGAGGATATTGAGACTGCCTATGAAGTGGGCTATACGCACGCGACGCATTTTTATAATGCGATGCCGGGATTTCATAAGCGGCGCGAGTATAAGTATGAAGGGACGGTTGAAAGTATTTATTTGATTGATGATATGACTGTCGAGGTGGTTGCAGACGGTATTCATGTCCCGCCGACAATCTTGCGGTTGGTTTATAAAATTAAAGGAGTGGAACGTACCTGTCTAATTACCGACGCATTGGCTTGTGCTGCGAGTGATAGCCAGGCTGCGTTTGACCCGCGTGTCATTATTGAAGATGGTGTTTGTAAACTGGCAGACCGTTCTGCATTGGCCGGGAGTATCGCAACGATGGACCGTTTGATTCGGACGATGGTACAGAAGGCAGATATCCCATTGGAAGACGCTATACGGATGGCTTCGGAAACGCCGGCGCGTATCATGGGCGTATATGATCGGAAAGGCTCTTTGCAAAGAGGAAAAGATGCAGATATGATGGTTCTGGACAAGGATTTGAATGTGCGTGCTGTTTGGGCGATGGGCAAGTTGGTGGAAGGAACAAATAAACTATTTTAAGAATAAGAGGGAAACGTATGCTGACACAGATAATAAATGGTCATATCTTGACTCCGAACGGATGGCTGAAAGAGGGTTCGGTCTTGGTAAGTGACGGGAAAATATTGGAAGTAACGAACAGTGACTTGGCTGTTATTGGTGCTACAGTGGTGGATGCAAAAGGTATGTATATCATTCCCGGATTTGTGGCGATGAACGTACACGGTGGTGGCGGCCACGATTTTAAGGAATGTACGGAAGAGGCTTTTCGAACGGCCATTGCTGCTCACCTGAAGCATGGTACGACAACTATTTTTCCAACATTGTCTTCCTCTCCTAAAGATTTAATTTGCCGGGCAATAGATATTTGCCAGCACTTGATGAAGGAAGAGAACAGTCCGGTGTTGGGATTGCATATAGAGGGGCCTTATTTGAATGCGAAAATGGCTGGGACTCTATATAAGGTGAAAGACCCGGATGTAGAGGAATATACTTCGATTTTACGGCAGGCAGACGGATGCATCAAGCGTTGGGACGCGAGTCCGGAATTGCCCGGAGCGCATGACTTTGCATGTTGTTTGCGTTCTGAAGGTATTTTGGCTGCCATAACACATACGGAGGCAGAGTTTGGGGAAATAAAGGAAGCGTATGCTGCCGGTTTTACGCATGCTGCTCAGTTTTATAATGCGATGCCGGGCTTCCACAAACGCCGTGAATATAAATATGAAGGAACTGTGGAGAGTGTTTATCTGATGGACGATATGACAGTCGAAGTAATTGCAGATGGGAAGCATTTGCCGTCAACGATTCTTCGGCTTGTATATAAATTGAAAGGAGTAGAGCGTACCTGTTTGGTGACCGATGCTCTTTCCTTTGCTGCCAGTGATCTCCGGCCAACGGAAGATTCACGTGTCATTATTGAAGATGGAGTTTGTAAATTGGCCGATCATTCTTCATTGGCCGGAAGTATTGCCACAATGGACGTATTGGTGCGCACGATGGTGCAGAAGGCGAATATCCCATTGGCTGATGCCGTGCGGATGGCTTCGGAGACCCCAGCCCGTTTAATGGGGGTATCAGGCCGGAAAGGAACATTGCAGCGGGGTAAAGATGCAGATATCATCATTCTGGATAGAAATTTGAATGTGCGTGCAGTTTGGGCAATGGGGCTATTGGTTCCAGAAGCGAATACATTATTTTAGGACGAATAAAAATCAAGGGGAAATATGAAAACAGACCTTAGTTCACAAATCACATTAACGCGGATACCACAACGGTATTACCGCCCGGAGAATGCATTCGAGCATTCTGTTTTAACCCGTTTGGAGAAAATTTCCACCTCCATTTATGAATCGGCAGACGAGGGTTCGTTTGCTATCGCGAAAGAAATTGCCGACCAAATCCGTAAGAAGCAGGAACTCGGTGAGCTGTTTGTAATGGCGATTCCGGGTGGACGTTCACCTTTGAGTGTATACCGGGAGTTGATTCGGATGTATCGGGAAGAACAGTTGAGTTTCCGTAATGTTGTTATTTTTGTTGAATATGAGTTTTATCCGTTGACCTCAGCTTCGGCCGGAAACGTTGCACAGTTGAAAGCAGCTTTGTTAGACCATATTGATATAAATCCGGAGAATGTGTTTGCTCCTGACGGATGTATGCCGAAAGATGCTATTTTGGATTTCTGCCGTTATTATGAAGAGCAAATCCGGCGTTTTCAAGGATTGGATTATATTTTGTTGGGAGTAGGGGCAGCCAGCAATATCATGTTCAATGGTGCAGGGACGACGTTAAGCTCTCATACGCGTTTGGTTTTGCTGGAAGGTACAGCGCGCAAAGAGGCGGCTCGTACTTTCCCGTCAATTGATAACGTGCCGGCAGGCGTAATAACGATGGGTATTGCGACAATGATGAAAGCGCGCAACGTGTTGTTTATGGCATGGGGTGAAGACAAATCAACGGTTGTTGCTCGTACTGTAGAGGGTAAGGTCAGTGATGCTGTTCCTTCCTCTTATTTGCAGAATCATCCCAATGCGAAGGTTGTGGTAGATTTGTCTGCTGCATATGATTTGACACGTATTAGCCACCCATGGCTGGTGACAAATTGTGAATGGGATAGTAAACTGATTCGTCGCGCAATTGTCTGGCTTTGCCAATTGACGCATAAACCCATTTTGAAGTTGACCAATAAAGATTATGGTGAAAATGGTTTGGGAGAACTGTTAGCTCTTTATGGTTCCGCTTATAATGTCAATATTAAGGTGTTTAATGACATTCAACACACGATTACAGGGTGGCCGGGTGGCAAACCGAATGCAGACGACTCTAATCGTCCGGAACGGGCTCTCCCATATCCTAAAAAAGTAATTATTTTCAGTCCGCATCCGGATGATGATGTGATTTCGATGGGGGGAACGTTCCATCGCCTTTGCGAGCAACATCATGATGTGCATGTGGCTTATGAAACATCGGGCAATATTGCAGTGGGAGATGAAGAGGTAATCCGTTATTGCGAGTATTTGCGGGATGTTTGTGCGAAATACACGCAAGACGAGACGGTGCGCCGGAAAGCGGAAGAGATTATTCATTTCCTTCGCTATGAAAAGGTTGAGGGAGAAGCCGAAAAACCGGATGTCTTATTCATGAAAGGGACTATTCGCCGGGAGGAGGCTCGTGCCGGTGCGCGTTACAGCGGCATCAAGAGTGATGACCATATCCATTTTCTCGACTTGCCTTTCTACGAAACCGGCCGGGTGAAGAAAAACGATTTGGAGGATACGGATATTGCGATAATCAAACGTTTGCTACAGGAAATACAACCGGACCAGATGTTTGTCGCCGGAGACCTGGCTGACCCTCATGGCACGCATCGCGTCTGTTTGAATGCTGTGTTGGCTGCCATAGACGAACTGAAAGGTGAGGAATGGCTGAAAAACTGCCGCATTTGGATGTACAGAGGTGCGTGGGCTGAATGGGAAATGGATCATGTGGAAATGGCTGTGCCCATTTCGCCGGAAGAGTTGAGACACAAACGGAATGCCATTTTGAAACATCAATCGCAGGCAGAAAGCGCACCTTTCTTGGGTGACGACGAACGGCTGTTTTGGCAACGGGCAGAAGACCGTAACCGGGCGACTGCCGAGTTGTATCACCAGTTGGGGTTGGCATCATACGAAGCGATGGAGGCTTTTGTGCAGTACGTGCCATTGTAATG
>CAYXIX010000119.1:6478-7666 GCA_964465405.1 uncultured Parabacteroides sp.
GCTTCGTCCGTGTGCCGTCCGAGAGGATGTTGGTGATGGTCTCGGGGCTTTTTGCGTTTGGAAACACTGCTCCCAAACGCAAGGCAAACATACAAAATAATTGACAATTGACTGTTGACAATTATTTTTTCGCCGCGTCCCTATGATGTCGCTATTGTTTCACGCGAAGAAGAATTGTCCATTATTAATAGTTTGTCAAGGTGATGAAAAGAAGGGAGAGCAGGAGTGCGTAGAGGAAGACGTTGCGTGCCGTGTGCCCCAACGTGCGATTCAGCGCCCGGCCTTCGAGCGTGAACAGCTCGCATGTCGTATAGGTACAGACTGCGAACAGCAGGGCGAACAGGAACAAAATCCACCAGTCGGCATATAAAATCAGAAGGGGCAAGGTGAGCAGTAGGGCGACGCATTCGTTTACCACATAGAAGATGCGTCCGAAGCTGCGTCCGAACAAAACAATGGTTGTTTTTTTTTGGGCGGCTTTGTCTTGTTCATAGTCCCGGTAGTTGTTGACCACCAAGATGTTTATGGAAAGCAGGCCGATGGCGACTGAGAGCAGGAAGGAGAGCAAAGAGAAGCGCTGGGTCTGTATGTAGTAGGTGAAGCAGAGCGGGATAATGCCATAAAAAAGAAGCACACATACATCTCCTAATCCGTTGTAGGCAAGCGGGAAAGGTCCCGCAGAATAGGCCATCACGCAAACCGCAATGGCTATACCCACAAATAATAAACGCCAGTCTGCAAATGGCAGTAGGAGCAACCCCGACAAACAAGCCAGTGCAAGTGCAATAAAAGTCCCTGTCAACATGGCACGAGGGGTGATCCATCCTTGCGCGACGGCCCGTTCCGGCCCCAGTCTGTTTTCTCTGTCTGCTCCTTTCTTGAAGTCGAAATAGTCATTGGCGAAATTACTGGAGATTTGAGCAAAGAGGGCAACTAAAAAGCAAAGTATAGCCGGGCGGATGTCAAACAGGCCTTCATAATATGCCAACGAACATCCTAATAAGACCGGACTGATGGATGCGGAAAGCGTTTTAGGGCGCGCCGCTTTAAACCATGCACAGAGAAGCGATTTGTTATCTTTCATCTTTTTTCTGAGAATTTGCTTGCAAAAGTAAAACAAAAAGAGAATAATGTTTTTTTATGGGGAAAAAACCTATCTTTGCGTCATGAAAATATTCCTCTACATAA
>CAYXIX010000120.1:0-7603 GCA_964465405.1 uncultured Parabacteroides sp.
TTCCCTTGTTTTGTCGCTATTATAGCATTTTTCTCACTTCAAGCATGATTCTGCTTTGCGCTCGTCTGCGATACATAGCCCACTCAGAATGTGGTAACAAGAGATACCTCAGCATGAAGTATCTTCATGTTGTCAGGAAGAAATCAATCGTGGCATAACGATTTCAAGCTCACAGAGGTCTCAAAATAAAAGTGCGCAAAACTCTTGGCACTGCCTACGGTTTCTTTTATTCACAAAGGGAATATATTTTCGGCATACCGCCAGACTCTATCACTTTGCCTATTTCAATCAGCCCAAAAACGATCAACGCTCTAACGTAAATGTAGGGGTTATCTGTATCGGGATATAAGACCTTCACATACGGTGCAAGGTCATCAAATGAGCCGACACTGTAATTGCTCCCATTGCTGTCTGAGACAGCATATGTGGAAGGGACAAATTCTCCATAGAAATTCTTCACAGCGTATGCGAATGCGAACTTAGCGGCAGATGTTACATGGTCGAATTTCCCTGTTGCGACCAGCTTGTCAGCTACATCGTTGGCAGCTTTTGATAAGCGGAAATTTGTTATATCGTTCATATCTGTCATCTCCAATTATTGCAGTTCGATTGCTGTATGAAAAGAACTGTACTTTTTCAGACGATACTCTTTTTTGAGGGTGCTTCCTAAAACTTGTCTGGCGGCCTGCCCATCAATCTCATCAGTATACGCCAAGAGAATAATTTGATCGGACATCAATGGCAAAGCCTTCGTTATGTTTTTCTTGTGGGTTGGGTCGAGACGTCCAAAAGGAGAGTCCATTATAATGGGACCACTTAAGGGCGCATTTTTGTGTAAAGCAGCGATAAGCGATAGAGCCACAATATGCTCAAAGCCAGCGGAACGGAACGGTATTATTTCGCCGGAGCGGTGCTGGATGGAGAGGCCGTAGTTATCGTTGATCCTCAGCACGGTATAGTCAGGATCACTGCTAATGTTGCAGAAAAGCTCTGTAGCATCTCGTTCAACTTCTGTTTTCAGTTTGTCACGATAAGCGGCAATACCATCGTTAAACAACAGATGGAGTGCTGCACAGATTTCAACTTTTTTCACTGCGAGATTCAAATCTGCATCAGATGTGCCAGCTTTCCGAACTTTTTCTTCAAGGCTTGCCAAGGCAATGTCTGCCTCTTTTATTTTATCCTTAGTTGCCTGGATGCCTTCCTTGAGATTTTCAATCTTTGAATAGCACCTAGCCAAGCTCTGTGCATTCTCTTTTGCAGCGGCGGTAAGGTCACTTACATTTCCGTATCGGCTAATCTCGTCTCGTAAATCTTTGAGTTGACCTTTTGCATCGTCAATCAGCACTAAGAGATCGGCCAGTTGATCTTCATATACTTTCAGAACCTGGACATCCGTAACACTCTGCATACTTTCCAAAGATGCCTGCCGAATTTGAAGAGCTTTCATGCGCTCAGTTTCTTCAGGAGATAGTCCTCCAAATTCTCCTGGTTCTTCTTCAAGTCGCTTTTTTAGTGCGGATACATGAGCTTCGTCCACATCCTGATCACAGCATTCACAATGATGAGTCTCTACGATGCGCTGAATGTAGTTCATCAGTCGTGCTGCCGACTCATGCATATTGTGCTTTTGCTGAAGTGTGGAAAGTTCAGACTTAACCTGAGACAGAATTTCAGAAGTTTGCTTACCAATCACATATCTCCAGACATCTTTTGTTTCAACAACAATTGACTGCAAAAGGCCATCGCGTGTAGCTTCTTTCGTGGCAATATCGCTCTCCAAATGTTCCATGTTCTGGATCAACGCTCTTAGATGCTCATTCTGTTTTCCTTCGTCTTCAAGTTTTGCCCTGAGATTTTGCGCCTCATCATATGCCGCTTGAAGTCGTGTCAGTTCTTTGGTTTGCTCGTCCTTCTTGGCTGTTTCCGATTCAATCTGTGCAGCATATTTTTCTGTCTGCTTATTCGCTTGAGCTGCTTTCGTCTGCTCCTTCCGATATTCTCCAAGTACAAATGAAATGTCGTTTGCAGCATTTGTCAGAATAGGAACACCTAAAATCGACTCAATGGATTTCTTGATTTTCTCTCCGACAGAGGCCTCATCCTTTACAAGCTCTTCGTATTCCTGCAGCAATTCACCGTCAAACAGGAAGAAACGGGAGACTTCCTCCGGCATTATCATTGCAAGCTCATGTTCTTTGTTGGGTAGGAAATGCCCATCGACCTTCAAAAAAACATCCTGAACATAGTCATCATTCTTGGATGGGACGGTTACACCGGGACGAACGCTATATTGACGGGTGAGTTCATATTTATTTCCATCGTGGAGCATTTTCAATACAACCTTAAAGTCGTATTTGCCCGCTTTCATTCCTTCACGGTTTACAAGTTTTAGAATATCATCTACCGTTTCATGGCGGTATTGGAATCTTCCGAACAAGGCATAACGGAAGAGGTTCAAAAGCGTGGTTTTTCCATGCCCATTGTCTCCCCAAATAAGGGTGACTCCATCACCATCTCCGAAGTCAATTATCTGCTCACCTTCGTATGGACCAAAATTATTGACGATCATACTTGTAAATTTCAACATAACAAACAGCCATCCTTATCAAACGGTAACCGTTTTAAGAAAACCATCTATGACCTTCTGCGTATCGTGCCTTGCCTTCGTCCTGTCATCCTGAGACGAAAATTCTGCATTTACGATCTCTTGAATCAACGATACAGGTATTTCGTTATGCTGTTCGGCTCTGATTTTTTCCAGTACGGAAATCAGTTCATTGATTTCGATGTTAGTCATTGTCATCAACTTCCTCTATTCCAGTATTTTGTAAGCTGTTATAGTCAATTTGGTAATCAACGGCTATGTTTTTCAAGTCAGTAACGCAGGCGGGATTTTCTGCGCCTAAACCAAATTCGATAGCTCTTGATAATTCACCGATAATAATTGACATAGACTTTGGCGTTTCTTCTGTCTCGACTACCGGAAGGGTAATCGCATCGTAAAGATGAGCGAAGAGTTTGCCGGGTGAGTTTCTTAGGATTCTGCCTCTACGCTGGATGAATTCCCTCGGATTTTGCGAAGACGCAAGAATCAAAGCGTGTGTGGTAGAAGGAATATCAACTCCTTCATCAAGACACTTAATCGAAACCAGTATGCCGCCATTTTTAGAAAAATATCGAAGCGTCTCATCTCGATCACCGTCCATATCAGCATAGTATTCAAATGCATCAAAGCCGACATTGATTGCACCATTCAGCACTTGCTTCAATTGTGTAATATTATCGCAGTAAATAATCCAACTTTGGCCTCTCACATATTCTCTAAGCAAGAGATTAATAGCAAGAGCGACTTTGCCGGATGCGTTCTTGACAATACGCGCTCTATTAATCAATAATTGCTTCAAGCGTGTATTAGAAGTAATACTTGTATCCGAATTTCCGTTAGCTTTCATACGAGCCATAAGCTGGCTTATTTGTTTTGTTACATCATTCCAATCTTCCTGTTCCTTTTGCGTAAGAGTAATAGTCAGCGGGTTATAAAAATACTTTGTTAAAACGCCGCTTTTTATTGCATCATCCAATGTATAGGGTGGTGTTACGAGACCACCAAAATAATCAAAGAGTGCCGCTGTCCCTTCGGGGTCTCCATATCTGCGTGGTGTAGCAGATAAGCCCAATCTTGCGCCTGCATCTATGTTCAAGGCATTACGTCTCCGTGGACTTCCCAATCTATGTACTTCGTCAGCCACGACAAAAAGATGCTTGCCTTGCGATACATTTTTTACAAAATCATCTGAACAGGCTGTATCCATAGTGGTAAGGATAATACGATGGGTTGAACCGCCATCACTTGTCCAAGATGAGAGTGTGCCTGCCTTCTTCCATTCGTTATTGTTATCCCCGCAAAGCAGGTAGTATATTTTATCTTCGAGCAAGGTTTCTCTTAATTCTCGATCCCATTGTTTTAGAAGGTCTCTTGATGGAACTAAAAGCAACACGACTTCATTTTTCTTAAAAGCATCATGGATTGCACACATGGCAGTGAAAGTTTTTCCGCTACCTGTGGCGTGTTCAAAAATGCCGCGGCGATTATTCTTTACCCATGTTTCAAGTGCATTTACTTGATGAGGACGAGGAGTCCTACTACCAATATGGTTACTGGGCTTCCATTTTTTTGCCTTGCTTTCCTCAACATGAATTTCGTCCAGTAATTCATGCCATTTTACTCCTTCTGATTTCGTCCGTAATATTTCTTTAGAGGCATTCGGAAATTGATACACGATAATGCCAGGAACAGATTCTGACCATAGTTTTTCAAAAAATGCGGAGGCATCATCAACTCGTTCTGCATCACGGTTATCGAGCCAATTGGGGAACACATCAATGGATTCCATGTTCCCATCAGAAGATAGTCCTTTGTATGTTTCGTTCATTGAACCGCGGAAGCCTACTTTATTATTTTCGGAGTCCGTGAAAATGCCAACTTTATCGTGGAACACTCTCCTTGCGTTCGGTGACTCACTGCCGGTTGGAACAGCAATTTTTACATCGATAATACCTCTTGAAATCATATATGCCAACAGTTTTGCTGGAGCGGTTAAAAACGGGTCATCAAATAAAGCCTGCACTTCTCTTGCAAGCGATTCTGCAAGCAGTTCATCGTTTTTAGCAGAATAGCCCTTGGCTAATGCAGAGGCATCTTCATCAGATACATACGGTGAGCATATCAATCGCATCTTACCGTTGTTCTCAATAAACTCCCGTAAAGCATCCCAGGCAATAATGTAGATTGTACTGCCAAAATACCCGGAGATTCTGTCGTAATGGTTTGAGTTCCTCATACAAGGAAGATAAAACATCTCGGCTATATCATGCTCGGCTTTATTATATGAAGTTAAATAGACCTGCTCCTTAAGTCCCATAATCAGCCTCCAAGCAATTCTTCGTGCATTATATCCACACGGCGAATTATTGCATCATACAAGTATTGCGGTCGGGCACAGACGATTCTCTCGTTGTTATTTCTGACCGTTTCAGATACCTTCGTACAGAGAGATTCAACAATCACGTCTGCTTTAACTTGCATATTTCCGCTATATGCAAAATCACTGTGCTTATCTGCATCCCAAAAAGCAAATGAAATATCTTCTCCGTCCCGTACTAATGCACCTATAATGGGTAGCCGTCCATCGGAATAGTCAAGTTGCCCACGTTCTCCACGTTGTTGACCGGGTAGTATCACTTGTATTTTATATTCATCTAACGCACGACCACCAGGCGGATTTGTGCAATTCCAGAGATATACACGCAAGCGTAAATTTCTGGGCTGCAAATCCACAAGAAGAGGAGAAGAGGATGTATCACTGTGCCAAACGACATGATCCCCAAGCCCTTCAACAAAAATGGTATTCAATGCTTGTTTACTAAGCCTCTTGCCCTTTGCCATCATCATTTTCTCCAGCAATAGAGCGAAGTCGCGAGTTCGCCTGCGCTACATATTCTTCCACAACATCAAATCCTGCAAAACGGCAACCAAGAGAAAGTGCAGCATATCCTGTTGTACCGCTTCCCATCCAAGGATCAACGACCAGGTCGTTTTCCTCTGTTGTGGCCTTGATGTATTTCTCCGGCAGATATAATGGTTGTGTCGCGGGGTGGTCATCTATACGAGCCGAGACTCCGCCGCTAATAATGTTTTTAGGTAATGCTCCCAGAGGATTTGGAGCAATTCTTTTGTTTTTACGAACGTAGGTGTTTCCGTTGGATCGTGGTTTATATTCATATGACTCGTATGTCTGAACACTATGCGACTCATATGGTCTGCGAATTGCATCAAGGTTTATGCTCCATTTTGGAGATTTTGAGAACCATAGGTTCTGTTCATAAGCGTCCTGACATGCTACACGCAATCCCGTTGGTGCAGGGTTTTCTTTTATCCAAATTTCTATGTCAACACAATGAAGTCCCCATGTCTCTTCCATTTCTATTGCGAGTTTTTCTATTACCAAAGACCGCTTTGATGCCACTTTAGCTGTGGATCTTTCTCTGTTTGCTTTGACATTGATCACAATAAAGCCATCGTCACGGAGTTTACGGCAAGCAGCGTCAAGAAACGGTGTCATTTTTTCAATATACTCAGACGAACGCCATACACCATATTCGCGTTCAGCATTTGGATATGGAGGTGAGCCATAAACGAGCTTTATTGATTTGTCTGGCAACAGAAGCATTCCTTCAGCACCATCGATTTGCCGGACGCTGTATTTGTTTTTATTAATCTCCTGTAGCATCATTCTCGTCCTCTTCGCGTAAGTTTTTTTCATACTCCAATCGCAGAGCCGCAAGCCTACAATAGTCTGAGTTGGCATCAATGCCAATCCAGACACGGTTGAGCCTCTGCGCTACAGCAGCAGTAGTACCGGAACCGGAAAACGGGTCAAGAACAACATCTCCCTTGGTACTTCCAGATAAAATAAAAAACTCAGCGAGCTTTTCAGGGAACCTTGCGGGATGACCGATTCCGTGTTCCTTACAAAGTTTCATGAAATAGTCATTGCTGCTTGTGTTTGATATTTCAATAACAGTTCCAGGATCGGAACCGCCATTATCCGTCCAAGTCTTTTCGCAATCAAAATTATGAGTGCTGGGGCGAGTGTTCTGGTTCCGGTCTCCCTTACCCTTACCTTGGAGATATTTTTGCATGTCTTTGCTATAAGGTTTTCTAATAGGAGCCATATTAAATTCCCACGAATCGCCTTTTGCAAGCCAAAAACAATACTCGTGTGATTTTTTAGTTCGACCGTAACCACCTCTGGAATATACATTTGGTGGAGTAGCAGGGTTATACCATATATAATCACGTACAAGATGAAAGCCCACATTCGCACATAGTTTTAGCAACAATTCAAATACATATAGGTGCTGATAGTTATCTACAACCTTATCGCTAATATTTAGAACAAAGCTACCATCCTCTTTGAGTACACGGTAAATTTCTTTTGCTTTCGGCATAAACCAATCGACATACTCGTCGGGAGGTATTGTTCTATCCACATCGCCGTAATCTCTTTTATCCGCATACGGAGGGGATGTGAGTACTAAGTCTACGCTTGAATCAGGCATAGTTTTTAGAATAGTCTCGCAATCACCGCATATAAATTTATTCTTAAATGTATTTAGCGTCCGTTTCTTTCCCATTATCAATTACACCTTTTCATTTTCATCGTTGTCGGATTGATCCTCGTTATCTAACGATACTTCCATTATGTCTGAGATGTCACACTTGAGGGCATCACATATTTTCAGAAGGACATCAGTCGTTAGATTCTCATTCTTTGATAGCTTTGCCATGGATGCGGTGCTTATTCCTGTCGCTTCTCGTAGGTCTTTTCTTTTCATATCTTTATCAATCAATGAGAAGTTTCTAAAGCTTTTTATAACTGACAGTAGACATCCTCGGCTCCTTTCAATTTGCTTATACGCAATTATAAAGTTACTCAAACTTCGCACATCCATCTGTTGGTTTGACAGCGCCTTTGCTATATCTCCTTCAGCGAGCGGCCGCGTTTTGGCTCGGCTTTGAGCGGGACGCTCAGCCCAT
>CAYXIX010000121.1:0-7507 GCA_964465405.1 uncultured Parabacteroides sp.
TAATAAATAAAGGAAACCTATATGTGGATAACGATTGCTATTCTGATTGTTGCGGCGATCTTCTTTGTAAACGGGAAGGTACGTTCAGATATTGTCGCGCTCTGCGCGTTGATTGCGTTGCTTGTTTTTCATATTTTGACCCCAGAAGAGGCGTTGGCCGGCTTTTCCAACTCAGTTGTGATTATGATGATCGGGCTGTTTGTGGTCGGTGGGGCGATTTTCCAGACCGGATTGGCCAAAATGATCAGTTCGCGCATCCTGAAGTTTGCCGGGAAAAGTGAGACGAAACTATTCCTTCTCGTCATTTTGGTAACGGCGGCAATCGGTGCTTTTGTCAGCAACACGGGGACAGTGGCGTTGATGCTCCCGATTGTCGTGAGCTTGGCTGCGAATGCGAATATCTCGTCGAGCCGTTTATTGATGCCTTTGGCTTTTGCCAGCAGCATGGGCGGCATGATGACGCTGATTGGTACGCCGCCCAACTTAGTGATTCAAAGCACGCTGACGTCTGCCGGATACGAGTCACTCTCTTTCTTCTCCTTTTTGCCGGTGGGACTTGTTTGCGTCACGGTCGGCATTTTAGTATTGATGCCTTTGAGTAAATTATTCCTGACAAAAAAAGAGAACAAAAATGTCAGGCAGAAAGGGAAAACGTTAAACGAATTGGTCAATGAATATGGATTATCGAGCAACCTGTTCCGTTTACAAGTTAATGAAACATCCGGTTTGCTGGACTCGACAATTATCGAATTGAACATCCGGCGCAAATACGGACTGAATATTCTGGAAGTACGGCGGGGCGACCTGTCAAAAAACCGTTTCTTAAAAACGATTACGCAAAAACTGGCAGACCCGGATACGACTTTGCAGGCAGGCGATATTTTGTATGTCACCGGCGATTTTCATCAGGTGCGCCAGTTTGCCGATGATTATACGCTAACACTTTTAGACGGACATGCAACGGAAGAGACGCGGAGCAAAGACAAGACATTAGACTTTTATGACATCGGTATTGCCGAAATCGTTTTGATGCCAAATTCCAAATTGATTAACCATACGATAAAAAGTGCCGGTTTCCGGGACAAGTTCAATGTAAACGTATTAGGCATCCGCCGGAAGCGGGAGTATTTGTTACAAGATTTGGGGAACGAAGAAATCCACAGCGGAGATGTTTTGCTGGTACAAGGCACATGGAACAACATCGAGCGTTTGAGCCAAGAAGATGCGGATTGGGTCGTCTTGGGACAACCGTTGGCAGAGGCGGCGAAAGTGACGCTTGATTACAAAGCGCCGATGGCTGCCATTATCATGTTGTTGATGGTTGCCATGATGGTGTTTGACTTTATCCCGGTCGAGCCGGTTACAGCAGTGATGATTGCCGGCATCTTGATGGTACTGACAGGTTGTTTCCGGAATGTGGAAGCAGCCTATAAGACCATCAACTGGGAAAGCATCGTGTTGATTGCTGCCATGTTACCCATGTCGCAGGCGCTGGAGAAAACAGGAGCATCGAATTACATATCCAATACGCTGGTCGACGGTTTGGGGGGGTACGGGCCTTTTGCTCTAATGGCTGGCATCTATTTCACCACTTCGCTACTGACGATGTTCATCAGCAATACGGCGACAGCCGTACTCGTCGCCCCCATTGCGCTACAGAGCGCCGTGCAAATTGGCGTCAGCCCCACCCCGTTCCTGTTTGCCGTAGCGGTCGGCGCCAGTATGTGTTTTGCCTCGCCCTTCTCCACTCCGCCCAATGCGTTGGTGATGCCGGCAGGACAATACACATTTATGGATTATGTGAAAGTCGGTTTGCCCTTGCAGCTAATCATGGGGATTGTGATGGTTTTCGCCCTGCCGTTATTATTTCCGTTTTAAGACAATTCAGGCGAATTTATCTCCAAAAAAGCAGGTTCCATTCCACTCATATCGCAAATATAATGTACCTTTGTCTGTTCTTTCAAATAAAGAGAAGAAGAAAACAAATGTGCGACAAGATAGATAAGCAACTCGAATTAGACAAGCGCTATCTCCGGATGGCCGCAGTATGGGCTGAAAATTCGTATTGCAAAAGACGACAAGTTGGCGCGTTGATTGTCAAAGATCAAATGATCATTTCCGACGGATATAACGGGACGCCGTCCGGATTTGAGAATATATGTGAAGACGAAAATAACGTCACAAAGCCTTACGTGCTTCATGCAGAGGCTAACGCCATCACCAAAGTAGCCGCATCATCCAACAGCAGTAAAGGGGCGACCATCTACATAACTTCGGCTCCGTGCATTGAATGTGCCAAACTCATCATCCAATCCGGAATTAAGCGAGTAGTCTATTCTGAAAAATATCGGGTAGAAGATGGTTGTAACTTACTGCAAAGGGCAGGTATTCAAATTAATTTCATACAAATAAACGAATAAAGAGTCACGCTTTATGAACAAGAACAAAAGGTCGGCCATGTGGCTGCCTGTAATCATATCACTCAGCATTGCGTTGGGCATTTTTATCGGGAACCATTACCTGAAGTTGTCGCAAGGGAAACGGCATTTCTTCAATGGCGGGAACAAATTGGACGCCATTATGGAAATCATTAACAAACAGTATGTGGATACAGTGGATATCAAGCAATTGATAGAAGATGCCATCCCCAAAATTTTTAGCGAATTAGACCCACACACAGTCTATATCCCTGCAAAAGATGTCCAACGGGCAAACGAAGATTTGGAGGGGTCGTTCAGCGGCATCGGCGTTTCTTTCAACATGCAGACCGATACGATTCTGGTCATCAACGTCATTCCGGGAGGGCCGGCAGAAAAAGCAGGAATCCGGCCGTTTGACCGAATTATCACAATCAATGACAAACTCTATGCAGGCAACAAAAGTAACCAGGATTCCATCATGAAGACATTACGTGGAGCCAAAAACAGTATAGTCAAATTAGGTGTTAAGCGCCGGAATGAAGCGGAATTGCTCTATTTTGACGTCAAACGAGGCGACGTACCGATCAAATCTGTCGATGTGGCTTATGAAGTGAGAGAGAACATTGGTTACATAAAGGTCAGCAAATTCGGACGAACCACTTACAATGAATTTATCACTGCGATTGCCAAATTAAAACAAGATGGATGTACATCATTCATCATTGATTTGCGGGGAAACACCGGCGGATATATGGACGCAGCCATCAACATGGTAAACGAATTTATGCCAGCAGGACGCTCGATCGTATATACAGAAGGGAAAGCATTCCCCCGTAACGATGTATATACGAACGGGACAGGAACTTGTCAGGATGCTCCTATTGTCGTCTTGACTGACGAATTATCAGCTTCTGCAAGTGAAATCTTCTCAGGGGCAATTCAGGACAATGATCGCGGGCTGATTATTGGCCGGCGGACCTTTGGGAAAGGGTTGGTCCAATCGCCAATTCAATTAAGCGACGGTTCTGAAATACGCCTGACCATTGCGCGTTATTACACTCCGTCTGGACGGTGTATCCAGAAAAAATATGGATTGGGCAAAGACGATAAATATGAATATGACATTATCCACCGTTTCGAACATGGGGAATTTGATTCCGCAGACAGTATCAAATTAGACGACAACAAGAAGTACTCGACAGTCATGGGACGTACGGTCTACGGCGGAGGCGGCATTATGCCCGACATCTTCATTCCACGCGATACCAGCGGTGTAACTTCTTACTTTTCTCAAGTGTTCAACTCTGGGACGTTGAATCTGTTCTCGTTAGAATATTCAGACCAAAACTACGACAAATTGTCGTCATTCAAAACATATCAGGAATTGTATGCGTATTTGAAGCAACAACCCCTGTTGGCAGACTTCATTCAATTCGCCACCCAAAAAGGCATAAAAAAACGTCCACGATTAATTCACATTTCCAGCCAGTTAATCGAAAAACAGTTACAAGCATACATTGTCCGTAACTTTTTCGACGATGCCGGTTTTTATCCAATATTCATGAATGACGATGTCACCTTAGAGCGTGCCATCCAGGTCATCCAAGAAGGCAAATCGTTCCCGACAGTAGACAACACGAAACAAATTTCAAATGGAATTACACAAAGTGAAGCAGGCTTTACGAAAAGATATGGCCTCCTTAAAGAACGCATATACGAAAACTACACTGCAGACAATGTCTGCTAATATCTGTTTACAGCTGGAAGAGAGCCTTCTCTTCCAGCAAACTTCTTGCATTGCGCTTTATTATGCATTACCGGGAGAGGTCGAAACCGAAAGCCTGCTCGAAAAGTGGTATCAGCAGAAAAAACTCGTGTTACCCCTTGTAAAGGGAGACGATTTGCAATTCCAACAATATTTAGGGAAAGACTACCTGCAAAGAGGGGCTTTCAACATTTGGGAGCCCGACGAAAAGTGCCCCATTGTCGATCTTCAGGACATCGAACTGATTATCGTTCCGGGTGTTGCATTCGACCGCTCACGCAACCGGCTTGGTCGCGGGAAAGGCTTTTATGACCGTATGCTGGCTCAGCTGGAAATTCCTAAAATCGGCATCTGTTTTGATTTTCAATTGAAAGAAGAAATACCTGCTGATACATTCGATAAAAAAATGGATCTGATCATCACGGAAAAAGAATCTATCTAATGACTATTTCATGGATAACGTCGGCTTGTGCATAGTCGTTTAATTGCTTTATCAACTGTTCTTTACGCAAAAGCAATTCATTTCTCAAAACAGAAGATGTCAAATACACATATAACACACGGTTCTTTACATATACATTTCGAGTATAGTAGGCAACTGTCGGCCCAAAAATCTCATTCCACGCCCGCTGGACCCGTGTTTCCAATATCTTTCCTCGCAACGCGGCATTGCTTTCAAAAAACTCACGAATGGCCTCGCCTAATGTCTGTTCGTTCCAATGTTTCATCCGACTCGCTCTAAAAGTTGTACCTCTCCTTGCTCCACTTTAAAAAGTGCATAACCTTGATTAACCGACTGCAAAATAGCATCCAGATATTTTCGGTTGGTATCCGTGACGAATATTTGTCCGAATTGCTCACCGCAGACCAACTGAATAATTTGCTCGACCCGCTCCGCATCCAATTTATCAAACAAATCATCTAACAACAACATCGGACGAGTTTGCCCATCACGTGAAAGGAAAGCATATTGAGCCAGTTTCAACGCAATCAGATACGTTTTATTCTGTCCCTGCGAACCAAAGCGACGCATCAAATATCCATCCAACGTCATTTCCAACTCATCTTTATGAATACCGACAGAGGTATATCCCAATATCCGGTCTCGCTCTCTGTTTTCAGCCAACATTTCCCCCAAACTACCTTTTTCCAACTGAGAGACATAGCGTAACCCCACCTGTTCGGCTGAACGACAAATGGATTGATAATATACATTGAATATCGGAATCAGTTCGTCTATCAACCGTTGACGTTTTTCATGCAACATTTGCCCGTATCGGTCTAACTGCATTTCCAATACTTCATATAAAGAGACGTCCTGACTTTGGTTTTTCAACATCATATTCCGCTGAAACAAGGCTTTCGTATATTGAATCAGTGCATGCAGGTAGGATTTATCCTGTTGCGAAATAATTAAATCGACAAACCGGCGACGTTCTTCACTTCCCCCCTGAATCAAATCGGCATCTGCCGGAGAAATCATCACCAACGGCAATAACCCGATATGCTCCGAAAGTTTGTCGTATTCTTTCTTATTCCGCTTAAACAATTTCCGCTGCCAACGCCGAACCGAACAAAAAATTTCTTCCCGCCGGGTATCATACACATACTCTCCTTGTAATATACACAAATCTTCACCGTTTCGGATAAGCCGGGAATCGGGCGTATGCAGATGGCTTTTGCAAAAAGAAAGATAATAAATCGCATCCAGCAAATTTGTCTTCCCCATCCCGTTATTCCCGAAAAAACAATTTATGCCAGGAGAAAAAATCATTTCCGCCTGAATGATATTCTTATAATTAAGTATAGAAAGCTTTTCCAGTATCATTCACCTAACTATTAACCGCACAAAATTAAAAAATATACGCCACGTATAGATTTTCTCAGCAAAAAAAACTACTTTTGCAACTTGAATTGCCGTAGGCAATAAATACGTAAGAATAATAAAAAAACAAGATAACAAATTATGGCTACTAAGAAGAAGGACAGCAGCAAAGAATTGGAAGTGGAAGAAATTGTTTCCAAATCGGAGCAATTTATTGAAAACAATTCAAAGAAAATCATTTACGGTATCATTGCACTTGCTCTTATTGTCGGAGCTGTTTTAGGGGTCAAACATGGGTATTTGATTCCACAAGAGAAAAAAGCAGAAGCCGCCATGTTTAAAGGAGAATTGTATTTCGGCAAAGACTCTTTCAATCTGGCGTTAAATGGGAACGGTGCCGATTATGAAGGATTTGAGGCCATTATCAAACAATATGGAAATACGGCAAGCGGCAATTTGGCAAAAGCGTATGCCGGCATCTGCTACTACAAAATAGGGAACAATGAGAAGGCAATGGAATTGTTGAAGTCATTCAACGGAAACGACCAGATGGTTTCACCTGCCATTATAGGACTGATTGGCGACTGTCTGGTTAATATGGGAAACATCAAAGAAAGCATCCATTATTTCGAAAAAGCCGCTCAGAAAGCAGACAACGAGGTGGTCAGCCCGATTTACCTGAAAAAAGCAGGGCTTGCTTACGAAAACCTGAAACAATACAGCGAGGCCATCAAAGCATACACGGCAATCAAAGAAAAATATTACAATTCAATGGAAGCATCCGATATTGACAAATACATCACACGTGCTTCCATATTAAGCAAATAACATCATTCACATGTGCAACTAAAAGGGAAAGGATGTCTCGTTAAAAAACAAGGCATCCTCTTCTTTTAAAACAATAAAGTGAAATGGCTACAGCATATCAAAATTTATCCGAATACGATTTCGACAGTGTTCCTGATAGCTCTGAAATGAGCATCGGCATTGTCGTTGCCGAATGGAACAAGCACATTACAGAAAAATTATTAGAAGGAGCTTGTAACACGCTGGAAAAACATGGAGTAAAAGCAGACAATATTTATCTCAAACGTGTTCCAGGAAGTTTTGAATTGACATTCGGCGCAAAAAAAATGGCAGAGACAAAAGAGGTGGATGCCGTAATCGTCTTAGGCTGTGTAGTAAGAGGAGGTACACCACATTTTGACTACGTTTGCTCTGGCGTCACACAAGGTATTACCGAATTAAATCTTATGTACGACATCCCCTTTATATTTGGCTTACTGACAACAGACAACATGCAACAAGCTGAAGACCGTGCAGGAGGCAAATATGGCAACAAAGGGGATGAAGCAGCGGTTACAGCTCTTAAAATGGCACATTTTTCTGCCTGATTATTTGCAGATATCAACTAAAGTTGTACCTTTGCAGCGCAATTGAATAGGGCAGTTACCAGAGTGGCCAAATGGGGCTGACTGTAACTCAGCTGGCTTACGC
>CAYXIX010000122.1:0-5986 GCA_964465405.1 uncultured Parabacteroides sp.
AATTCCCAAACCTTTTATAGCTTTGCGCCCGGAATCAGACTTTTTGAATGAAATACATGGCACAACCTCTCAAACCGATTATGTTCGTCGGTACCTGTTCCGATGCGGGGAAAAGTATCATTAATGCAGCTTTCTGCCGCATTTTCCGGCAGGACGGCTATCATCCGGCACCTTTCAAGGCACAAAACATGTCGCTCAACTCCTACTCCACGCCTGAAGGGGGCGAGATGGGACGGGCGCAAGTCGTACAAGCGGAAGCGTGTGGCATCGCGCCGCATACCGATATGAACCCCGTCCTGCTCAAGCCGACGAACGACCTCACATCGCAAGTCATCTTGAACGGATGCCCCGTCGGGAACCAATCCGCCCGCGATTATTTCGGCAAGCAAAACAGCAAAGAGAGGCTGTTTCAAGAAGCAGTCGCGGCATTCCGGCGGTTGGAGGCCCGTTACAATCCCATCGTCATGGAGGGGGCGGGCAGCATCTCCGAACTGAACCTGCGCGACCGCGACATCACCAACATGCGGATGGCGCAAGCTGCCGGAGCGGCCACCTTCTTGGTCGCCGACATCGACCGGGGCGGCGTCTTCGGATCCGTCTATGGAACCATCACGCTGTTGAAGCCGGAAGAGCGGGCATTGATAAAAGGCGTCATCATCAACAAATTCCGGGGCGACATCACACTGTTTGAAGAAGGCAAACGGATTTTGGAACAGCTCACCGGCATCCCCGTCGCCGGCATCATCCCCTATTTCCACGACATCCAAATCGAAGATGAAGACTCGGTATCGCTCGCCATGAAGCAAGGCACATGGCAGGTAGGGAAAATCAACGTCGCCATCATTTTATTGAAACACATGTCCAACTTCACCGACTTCGACGTGTTGGAAACCGACTCACGCTTCAACGCCTACTACACGAACAGCGTGGACGAAATCGAACATGCCGACATCCTCCTGCTTCCCGGCTCCAAAAACACGCTCGCCGACCTGCAAACGCTGCGTGCCGAAGGTATCGCCGACGCGATTATCCGTTGTCACCGGAAAGGGAAAAAGGTCATCGGCATCTGCGGCGGCTACCAGATGATGGGCTTGCAAATCGAAGACCCCGATGGCGTCGAAGGCCCGCTGCGTGCCGCACCGGGCTTGGGGCTCCTACCCCTCTGCACGCGCCTCGACACGGAGAAGACCGTCCGCCAAAGTACGTTCGCTTTCCTTCCGGCCCAAAAGACAGCGGAGGAAACAGCAATGTGCCACGGTTATGAAATCCACATGGGACAAACCCGCCTTGCCGAAGGCACGACCGAAAGCCCCGTCGTCCGCCTTACCGACGGCCAAAGCGACGGTTACTACCTCGACGACCGTTGCTGGGGCTGCTACCTGCACGGCATCCTCGACAACCCCGCCGTGCGCGATCACCTCGCCGAAGGGTTCGCCTCTGCATCAGACAACCATCCGTTCGACTATGTCGCCTTCAAGGAGGAACAATACGACAAGCTCGCCGCATTGGTGCGCCGAAATGTCGATATGGAATATGTATATCGGGTCTTAATGTAGAGACGCGGTGCGCCATGTCCTCCTTGACAAAATGCCAGTATAGTCATCCGGCACGATTCAGTCCGTCACCGAACGATGCTTAGTGACGGACCTGACAAAGCTCGGTGACGCATCTGCCGATATGGCTGATTATAAGTCATTTACAAAACAACAGACACAACCGGACAAACTGACAGGATTGGATAGATTCCCAACGGATATATCACCGTTCCATTTGCCCCATCTGGAAGGCTCGTTTGAAGTCACGCACGATTTGGTCGCCTAAGTTGACGACTGTGCTGTCCACTTGACGGATGGCAACCGGTGTCACGGCGTCTTTGTATTTGGCTTTGCCCATGCTGAACTTCATGTCGTCCAGATTGCCGGAGATGTTCAGCCCCAGCTTGAAAGGAATCGGCGACTTGAGGATGGAGATGTGATAGTCGAAGTTCATATCCAAGTCTTGCGTGCCACCGACCGCCGCACGATAGCGATCCATCGCGATTTCAAACGGATAGACGGTGACGTTCCCGTCTTGCACAGTGATGTTGACCGAGATGCTGTCTATCAGGTTCCGCTCCTTGTTCTTGAAGAAGAATTTCTTCGAGATTTCGGCAAAGGTCTCGCCATCCATCAACACAAGACTGTCGCCCCGCAACCGGATAGCCGAGCGCAGGGTGGGAATCTCGATGTTCAAGCACGAATCGAGCACCGTTTCTGCCACCAAGTTGAAATCGACCGTCCCCTCGAAGGAGCGCAACATCGGCACAATCGTGTCCAGCGAAGGCACGAAATCGACCAGCCGGGCGATGTTGATGTTTTGCAGCTTGAAGTCGAATCCGGCATAGCCCCGCTCCGGCCGCGCTGCGTGGTAAATGAGCGTCGTGCGCATCGTGGCACCCAACTCGGTCATGCTCAGTTCTTGCAGATGTACGGCTTGATTACGCACATCGACGACCCCACGCACGTTCTCGAAAAGTAATTTCCCGTAGCGCACCCGGCGCAAATTCGTTTGTAACTCGAAGTCTATCTTATCCGGAATCACAAAAAGACGCATGTCGGTCGCCGTCGTGTCGGTTTCCGTCTCAACGGCCAACGTATCCGCTGGAAATGAGATGGAACGAATCAGTTGGTTACAGTTCAGGTTGTCGGACGAAAGTTCCAGTTTGGCCCGTAAGGTTTTATGGTGCCGCATCGCGCCATAGAGGTCATACACGGCTCCGCTCGCCGTCAGGTCGGAACGTCCGATGCGCATCGTCGCATTGCGCAGCGTAATCGCCCGGTTGCCTACGGTCACGGAGGTCTTTTCCATCCGGATAGGCAACGCGCATTCCGGCATCCGCACCATCAAACGGTTGAAACCGACAATGCCTTTCGGAATCCACAACGAGTCGCGCATCTTCTCTGCCGAAACAGCGATACCCGCCTTGTCCATGCCCATTTTGATATCGCCCATGCGACAGAAAAGCGTGTCGGCCTCCATAGAAAGTCCTACTTTGGGCTTTGCCGGGTCACGGTCGCCCGGTTGCAGGCGGACGGTAGCCGACGTCTTGCCGCAAAAAACCTGCAAAGAATCACCCAAAGCACCTTTCAGACGATTCATATCCAACTTGCATTCCATGTCCGCGATGCGGGTCGTGTCCTGCGGATTGGTTGTCTTAACAGTCGCCGTCAGGCGTTCCATCGAGGCATTCAGTTGCGGTGCCTGCAAGTTCATGTCTTGTATCTCGGCACGGGCTCCCAGCCAGTCGTTCCCGACGAAAGCGAGCGTTGCATTGCTGGTAAAGAGAAAATCCCGCAAGGAATCCCGCAAGGAAAGTTGTTCCATCCGGATTTTCCCTTTGGCCTGAACACGTCCCAAATCCTGTTTCTTTATCGTCGAGAGGCGACAATGCAACTCCAAGTCGGCATCCAGCGTCCCTCCTATATGAATACCTTCCTGCAACGGGAACGTCTGTGCTAAGGCTGTCAGGTCAACAACCGATTGCGTATGGAACGTGATGTCCGGGTCGCGCAATAAATCCTCCACTTTCGCTTCCGCCAGCACATCTGTATGTGCCCCTTTCAGACGGAAGATTTTCAAATCCAGAAAAGAAGGTTGCTGTCGCGAAAGGTCGACTTGTCCATAAAAATCGGCGTCCAACTCATCCACGCCATAAGGCATTCCCGCATATTGGGCGGAAGCATTCTTTATCTGAATATCCAATGTCGCAAGCGGAATGCGCTCTTTTCCATACAGTCCCTTGAGTGTCCCGGAGACCAGCACTTCGCCTTGAGCCGTGACATCCACCTGCTTTAAGATACTTTTCGGAACCATGTGCAACACGGTCTCTAATGAGGGTGCATGCAGTCCATATTGCAAATCGACATTCAATGCCTTTTCGACCGTATCGCGTTGCAAGGAACCTTTCATATCCAACTGCACACCGTTGATATCCACCAACGCATCGTGCAAGGATAACATCCGCTTTACCCGGTCTAATTCCAGACTCGTCTTCAGATGAAGGGCAATCCGGTTGGCAAGCAATTCGCCGTCCTGCCAAAACAGGATATTTTTGTTTTTCACGTCCAATGCCAACACAGAACGCTCTTTTTGCATATTGGCTTTCAGGTGGAAATCGGTATCCCAGAGGTTGGCAAAGAGGCGTGTCTCGCGGTCGTCGAACGTCACGGTGGTATGGCGCAGACTCACCCGGCGGATGTCTATTTCGTTGATAACCGGCATCATACCCGAACTCGTATCCGCTACGGCCGTCGTATCCGCCGAGACAATCTCCCAGTTGGCTTTTCCTTCCTCACTCTTGTAAGCATAAACATTCGCACTGTCCAAAGAAAGACGATATAAGCTGATTTTCTGTTCCTTCAAATAATCCATCGGATTAACCACCAAAACCGCCCGCCTGAACTTCACCAACGTATCGGTTCGTTGCCAAAGCGTGTCGCGGATGGCATTTGAGACCAATGTCCCGTCTGTCAGTTTCAGCCCGAAGCGGGGAAACGTCGAAAAAAAAGTCAATTCAACCGTTCCCATGTCCAATTGGGCATCCAGTTGTTCATTGGCTACTTTCAAGACCACCGGTGTCAACTTTTCCGGTGTAAAGACAAAATTCAAAATAATCGCAATCACTGCCACGACTGCGACAATCAATGTCGCCAAACCGAAACCGACAATTTTAAACGCTCTTTTCACCTGCTTTTTCATGATGTATTCCTTTTTTTACTTTAAACGGTCTATTGACGCAACCGTGTCCAATTTCACACAAACAGTCGCTCCCAGCTGCTCCAGATAAAGCACTAAATGATTCTTCTTGATTTTCCTTACTTTGCCTGATACATGTTTCATCACGCCGCATAAGATTTCAACCTCTTCTCCCGGACATAAAACCCGATTGGTTGCCTGTTCCAAAAATAACTTGATTGCATCAATTTCCCGCTGACGGACAACCGCCGGTTTCCCGTCATAGTAAACAATGCGCGACACTCCATACACACGCAACAGACTCCGCAACTCGGCATCCGAACAGCGGACAAAAAGGTAGGAACGATAAAGAGGAACGTCGACTATCTTCACCCGATCTGACCATACACGAGGAGAGCGGTGAAGTGGAAGCCAACATTCCATTCCCAACGCATCAATACGGCTTTGTACCTGTTTTTCCGCACGAGGAGCTGTATAAAGCACATACCAATTATTTTTGTTCGTCATATTGCCTTCTCTTTTGACAAACAAACATAGAAAAAATATATGAATCCGCAAAAGCCATTTTAGGCTCAATGTATTTCTGTTTTCCCGCAAAGGAAAATCTCCTTTCACGGCACGAAAGTCCGTAGCGCAGACCGTTCTGCATTTCCTCATCCAGCGGGGCGTAGTGGTCATCCCCAAATCCACGCACAAGAAAAGCCATCCTCCTGATTCTCTGTACAATGAAGAAAAGAGAAGTATTCAAAAACGAACAGTGTATTCGTTTTTGAAAGTTTATCCATACCTTTGCCGTGCAGAAAAAAGATTTGAAGATATGGATAACAAAGGTTTTTCGCTCCGCAAATGTTTGGCCGGTTTCCAGTATGCCTTCAACGGCATCCGTTTGTTAATCACGCACGAGCACAATGCATGGATACACTGTTTTGCCGCCGTCTGCGTCATTTTAGCCGGAGCCTATTTCGGTTTATCACAAGGGGAATGGATAGCCGTCCTGATTGTAATCGGTGCCGTATTTTCTACGGAAGCGTTTAACACGGCTGTCGAATCAATCGCCGATTTTATCTCTCCCGGCTATCATGAGACCATCAAAAAAGTGAAGGATTTTACCGCCTGTGCCGTCTTGATTTGGGCCATTATTGCAGCCATCGTCGGAGGTATCATTTTCTTTCCTAAAATAATCGCCCTTTTCACGCATTAAAAGATTCATTATTCCCTCCTCTTATTTACCAAATTCTTTCGGTATATTTGC
>CAYXIX010000122.1:6086-7347 GCA_964465405.1 uncultured Parabacteroides sp.
CAACACACTTTTTAAACAAACAAAGAATGGCACGTATAGTAAACTATCAAAACAGAGCAGAAAAAAATCAAGAAGATGATTGATGATATGGTAAAAGAAATGGCGAATCCTTCGGCCGCCGTAACGGAAAAGAAAGAGAAGCTCAAACTCTCCCAAATCGATTTCGAGAATGAAGACCTCGTCACCCTGATGCAAATCCAAGCCCGCACCAGCCGGCTCTTCCTCGAAAGATGCAAATAATCCGCAGTTTCAAACACATGAAACGGATTTGGCTCCTATTTGTCATCGCATGCACAAGCTTGTCTGCACAGGCACAAGAAATCGAAATCAGCGGCAGCCGCAAGGCCGTCCGCACGTCAGGCGATGTCTTGGTATTCGTCACACCGGTCGCCAGCCTGGCGACCGTCTTGGCGTTGCAGGACTGGCAAGGGTTGAAACAGGGTGCATTGGCCGGCGCCACAACCGTAGGGCTGACTTACGCGCTGAAATACATCGTCAAGAAAGAGCGTCCGGACGGAAGCGACAACCTCTCGTTTCCCTCCATGCACACCTCCGTTTCATTCACCGGAGCGGCATTCATCCAGCGGCGTTACGGCTGGAAGTGGGGTATCCCGGCTTATGCGGTTGCCACCTATGTAGGGTGGAGCCGGACGTACGCCAAGAAGCACGACTGGTGGGACGTCGCAGCCGGAGCCGCCATCGGTGTCAGCAGCGCCTGCCTCTTCACCCGCCCGTTTGCTGCCAGACACAATCTGACCATCAGCCCGGTGGCAAGCGACGAACATTTTGGGGTGTATGTTTCCATGAACTTCTGATACCGACTACCTCAACCAGCCGGTAGACTGCGAACGGCACAAGCTCATCCACAACCTCCGCCCCTCTTACGTGAGCCTTCGGATGGAACCTCGCACGTCGGAAAGCACCGAACCGTTCAACTGCATCCCCGCCGAGAAGCATCCGTTCCTGAACATCTATGGCACGCGCCTCACGGTGATGGGCTACCTACCCTGCGTAGGCGTCACGCTGCGTTCGCTCGAAAGCGGCGAGGAGCATTTCTACCCCGCTGGAGGCTTTTTTACTTTTGAGCTGAAAAACAAATTGTCATGCAAAGGACAAGTTACATCCTTGCTCACTTATTAGTATATAACCATGATTTCCGCATCACTCATCCGGTTGGGCTTGTTGCGATGCCTTTTCTTCTTGTCCTCAACCATATATTTTTCCTGTACCTTGACAAATTCCTTGCAAAAATCATCCGCCA
>CAYXIX010000123.1:0-7296 GCA_964465405.1 uncultured Parabacteroides sp.
TTTAAATATTTTTTCACATGGTATTTCGCCTTTATTCACCGAAAACCATAGTTCTCCAAGAACTATGGTATATATGGGAGTATAATAAATAATAGTATAGTACATTTTGGGGGATTATTTGTTAAAAAGATATGTTTTTAAACACAATTCACTTTAAGATTTAATCATGATATTTTTGTATATCAAACTGAATATCAATCTAATGAGTTAATTCCTTTCATTAAATATTAAATAAGACGACTCTTGTAAACAAAATAACTGTTTTAATTATTGAACTATTTAATATCTTTGCAATGGTTTTTCGCTATAGTTCTTGGAGAACTATGGGGACGCAGCTGCCAATCTCAAGAAAATCTACCCGGAAGGAATCTGCCTCATCGGCCTTTCCTTCTCCAAACTATTCGAGAAAGAAGAAGTAGAAGGTATTGGTAACAGCTGAGTTTCCGGTTCTTGTCAGAAAAATAAAATAAACCGGCCAACCATCCGTGTCCCTTTTTCCCTGCTTGTAAATGAAAATACCTCCCGTGTATTTCCCGTTACCCTTCACCTAAAATCCCATCTTCATTTTCTTTCGGCTAAAGGATAGCGAGTCGTCCTTTGTGCTTCCCTGAAAAAGTTGTACTTTTGCCCCCGAAAAGAATACGGGACATGCAGCAAATCCGATTAAAGGACAAAAAATTTGAGCTTTTCATTCCGGAAGAAAAAATCCAGAAAGCGATTGCCGCTATGGCTGAACAGATCCGAAAAGACGTAGAAGGGACGAATCCGCTCTTCGTGGGTATCCTGAACGGGGCTTTCATGTTTACTGCCGAGTTGATGCGGCAGCTGGACGAACCCTACGAAGTGACGTTCGCCCGTTATGCCTCTTACAAAGGGACACAAACAACGGGTGTCGTGCGTGAAATCATGCCTGTCCAAGCAAACATCAAAGGCCGGACGCTCATTTTGCTTGAAGACATCATCGATACGGGTTTCACCTTGCAATACGTGACGGAAAAGATGCGCAAAGAGGGTGCGGCTGATGTACGAATCGCGACAATGCTGTTCAAGCCGAACTCGCTGAAATGTTCTTTAAAGCCCGACTACATCGGTCTACAAATCCCCCATGACTTCATCGTGGGCTATGGATTGGACTATGAAGAGATGGGACGGGCGTATCGAGACATTTATAAAGTAATAGAATAAAACAATTTGATAAAGTTTTTATGTTGAACATTGTTATTTTCGGTGCTCCCGGTTCTGGAAAGGGGACACAAAGCGAATTGATTATCAAAGAATATGGTCTGGACCATATTTCGACAGGCGACGTATTGCGTTCGGAAATGAAGAACGAAACGGAATTGGGTAAGATTGCCAAAGCGTATATCGAAAAAGGACAATTAGTACCGGATGACCTGATTGTCGATATGCTGGCAAAGGTGTTGGACGGCAAAGCAAATTCAAAAGGAGTTATCTTCGACGGATTCCCCCGCACGATTCCACAAGCCAAAGTATTAAAAGAGATGCTGAACAAACGGGGCACAGACGTCTCCGTCATGTTGAACTTACAGGTGGATGAAGACGAATTGGTTAAACGTTTATTGGAACGTGGTAAGGTATCCGGCCGTTCAGACGACAACTTGGAAACAATCAAGTCAAGACTGGAAGTATATCACAAACAAACAGCGCCGCTGGCCGATTACTATATCGGAGAAGGCAAACATGTCGCCATACAGGGTATGGGTACAATCGAAGAAATCTTTAATCGTATCAAAGAAGCAATACAAACAATAAATAATTGACAATTGTCAATTAACAACATGGCAGAATCAAACTTTGTAGATTACGTCAAGATTTACTGTCGCTCCGGAAAAGGCGGCAGAGGGTCTTCACACTTCCGACGCGAAAAATATATCCCCAAAGGAGGTCCCGACGGAGGCGATGGAGGGCGTGGAGGCCATATTTACCTGCGCGGAAACCGGAACTATTGGACACTTCTCCACTTGAAATATGAACGTCATGTCATCGCGACAAACGGAGGAAACGGAAGTGCCAAACGAAGTACGGGCAAAGACGGAGAAGACCGCATCATCGAAGTGCCATGCGGAACAGTTGTCTATGACGCAGATACAGGAGCATTTATCTGCGATGTAACAACCGACGGACAGCAAGTAATGCTTTTGAAAGGAGGGAAAGGGGGGTTAGGTAACTGGAATTTCAAAACGGCTACCAACCAAGCACCTCGATATGCACAACCGGGTGAACCGTCTGAAGAGCGCATGGTCATCTTACAGTTAAAATTACTGGCAGACGTCGGATTGGTTGGTTTTCCGAATGCAGGCAAGTCTACGCTATTATCCGTCGTATCGGCAGCCAAACCTAAAATCGCCAATTATCCGTTTACAACACTCGAACCGAATCTGGGAATTGTAAGCTATCGGGACAATCGCTCGTTCGTAATGGCAGATATTCCCGGCATCATTGAAGGAGCAAGCGAAGGGAAAGGATTAGGGTTACGCTTTCTCCGCCATATCGAACGCAATTCGCTGCTTTTGTTTATGGTTCCGGCCGATGCAGACGACATCAAAAAAGAATATGAAATTTTATTGGGCGAATTAATCAAATACAATCCGGATTTACAAGAAAAGAGCCGGGTGTTAGCTATCACCAAAAGCGACATGCTGGATGACGAACTGATTGAAGCGTTGTCTGAAGATTTACCGGAAGGCATTCCTTATGTCTTTATCTCCTCCATTACGGGGAAAGGCATCACAGAATTGAAAGACCTGCTATGGAAAGAGTTGAATAAAGAGACCTTCCAAGAAGTGGAACGGATTGTACACAAAAATATGGATATACAAGCCCTTCCTCCTGATGATGATTTTGATTTTGTCACTCCCGTTGAAGAAGACTGGGAAGACGATGAAGCGTATGAAGACTATGAGGATTGGGATGAAAATGAACCGTTATCCAAATACTAACATACAGATGTTGCAATTCCCCGAATTAAGCAAGGATTGCAACATCTCTCATTTTGTCACAACCCGTCATGGCGGAGTGAGCACAGGGGATTATGCCACATTCAACTTGGGGGAATACGCGGGAGACGGCCCAGATAAGGTATATACCAACAGAAAAATCTTATCACGTGTAATAGGCATCCCTGTCGAACGGATATTAGTGCCTCATCAAATACATGGAACAGCCATCCGGATGATTGAGGACTCCTTTTTCTGCCTCCCTTTTCAAGAACAAAAACAATATTTAGACGGAACGGACGCATTAATCACAACGCTCCACCGCGTTTGTATCGCAGTCACTACGGCAGACTGTGTCCCAATCCTGCTCTATGCCCCAGATATCAAAGCGGTGGCAGCCATTCATGCCGGATGGCGCGGGACAGTCCAAGAGATTGCCTATCAAACAGCCGACCTGCTGATAAAAACCTTACATGCCAACCCCACATCCATGCGGGCAGGAATCGCCCCAAGCATTGGGCCACAGGCATTCGAAGTAGGCGAAGAAGTAGTCGAGGCTTTCCGAACGATTGCCGACCTCGACCCGATTCTGCAACGAGACTCTATCACAAGAAAAGCTCATATCAACCTGTGGGAAGCCAACCGGCAGCAACTGCTAAAAGCCGGACTTTCGGCAAATCACATCGAAGTCGCAGAGATTTGTACCTACACACACGCGAAAGACTTCTATTCTGCCCGTAAGCTCGGCATCGCAAGTGGCCGTTTCCTTTCCGGCATCCTGCTTAAATAGTCTACAACCCTAATAATAACCTCCAAATGATACAGATAATCCTATCAAAAGAAATTACAGACAAATGTCCCGACCTACATGTTTTAGCATTGGAGTGTATGGTCCGGAACACCCCATCCGACGAACAACTTTGGCAAGAAATCGAAAAAGAGGAGGCCTTCGTCCGCCAAACAGTCCAATTGGAGCAAATAAACAAATGGCCTCCCATCCGGGCAACACGCCAAGCGTATAAAAGTCTCGGGAAAGACCCCAACCGCTACCGTCCATCGGCAGAATCACTGCACAGACGCATTGTACGCACCCTTCCTCTTTATCGGGTAGACACGTTAGTCGATTTAATCAATCTGGTTTCCATCCACAGCGGCTATTCCATCGGAGGCTTTGACAAAAACAAAATACAAGGTGGAGAACTCACGTTAGGTGTCGGGCAGGAAGGAGAACTGTATCATGGAATCGGACGTGGCATATTAAACATCACCGGCCTACCCGTCTATCGTGACAAGGCAGGAGGAATCGGTACCCCTACAAGTGACGAAGAACGGACTAAAATAACACCGGACACCACAAATCTGTTAATGATTATAAATGGTTATTCGGGACTACCCGGCTTAATCGAGGCAGGGGAATATGCGGCAGCACTATTAAGGCGATATGCTTCAACCGGAAACATAAATGCGAAACTTGTTTCTCCCACAGAAACCCAAGAAATAAACCTCTGAATATTGTATAAAAATATCGACTATCGTTACAAAGCGCAAAAAAGAGCCTATTTTTACGCGAAAAAGCATCTATATCCTTTCGTTTTAACCAATTAATCTCTAAATTTGCCGCTGTTAACGAATGAACAAAACAAAAAGAAAATGATCGAACTGATTGGAACAAATGCCGGCCTTGTTTGGAATGCATTAAACGAAGGCGGCAAGATGAGCGTTAAAACTGTCAAAAAAACAACAAAAATCAAGACAGAAAAAGACTTGTATGCAGCAATGGGCTGGTTAGCCAAAGAAGGCAAATTGGCTTTCGAGGAAATTGACGGCGAATGGTACGTTGCGCTGACATAATCAAAGCGTAACTACAAGAGAAAGAAGGAGGGCTGTTCGGATTTTAAGTTTGAACGGCCTTTTGTGTATTCGGACAATTTCTACAAAAAATAGACGAATTGTTGTTTTATTCAATTCTAACATTTACTTTTGCGTAGAATTTGGTGTGAAATGACCGAAGATCATAAAAGATTGTTAGCTGTATTCGAAGTTCGTGTTCATGATTTAATGAAGCTTTGCAACCAACAAAAACAAAAAATCAATGAACTGGAGTTTTTTTTGACACAAAAAGAAAACGAATTTCAGCAGGCAATGAAAACGATTGAAGAATTACACACCAAATATGATAATATGCTGACAGCGCGTGTCATTTCTGCCAATGAGAAAGAAATGAAAAATGCGAAGATGCGGTTATCACGGTTAGTGCGGGAAGTAGATAAGTGCATTGCACTACTAAATGAATAGAGCAATGGACGATAAGTTTCTTATACATGTAGAAATTGGCGGTAAAAGCTATGGCGTCAGGATCGACCGAGAAGAAGAACAAGTTATTCGAAAAGCGGTTGTCCAGATTCGAAATAAAATGGCTCAATACCGGAACATATATTCTGACGTGGAGGTAAAGGATTTATTGGCAATGGTCGCTTTTCAATTGTCTGTCGAAAACTTACAGTTGGAAGAAAAAAATGACACAAGTCCGTTTACAGAAAAGATACAAGAACTGACCAAGCAATTGGAAGTTTTTTTAAAAGGATAGTAATTGTTAGAAAAATAAAGCGTTCCGCACTACTTTGCATGGTTTTTCCATGCAAGGATAGTGCTTTTTTATAATAATAAATTAAACTAAAGTAATATGGAAGCTATAATCATATCATTAATAAGTTTTGTTATCGGAGGCTTACTTGTGTGGTTTGTACTGAGAGTCCTCTTAAAGTCCAAGTATGACAACATCATACATGAGGCACAAAAAGAATCAGAAGTAATCAAACAAAAAAAACTACTGGAGGTAAAAGAGAAGTTTCTTCACCTAAAAGCCGATTTAGAAAAACAAGTTTCAGCTCGAAATGCAAAAATCCAATCCGTTGAAACCAAATTGAAACAACGCGAGCTAAACTTAAACCAACGACAAGAAGACTTACAACGGAAAAACAATGAAGCGGAAGCAGTAAAAGAGAATCTGACAGCCCAGTTAGAACTCGTTGAAAAAAAGAAACAAGAACTTGAGAAACTCTATCAACGCGAAGTTGAACATCTGGAAACGTTATCAGGACTTTCTGCCGAAGAAGCAAAAGAACGCTTAATCGAATCTTTAAAAGATGAAGCAAAATCAGAGGCAACTTCCTACATCAATGAAATCATGGAAGAAGCCAAAATGACCGCTAATAAGGAGGCTAAAAAAATTGTCATCCAATCTATCCAACGGGTAGCCACCGAAACGGCTATCGAAAACTCCATCACTGTATTCCATATCGAATCGGATGAAATCAAAGGACGCATCATCGGACGGGAAGGACGCAACATCCGCGCATTGGAAGCAGCGACAGGTATTGAAATCGTCGTTGATGATACCCCTGAGGCCATCGTATTATCCGGGTTCGACCCGGTACGCCGAGAAATTGCCCGCTTGGCCCTGCATCAGCTGGTGCAAGACGGACGTATTCATCCGGCCCGTATCGAAGAAGTGGTAACGAAAGTACGTAAACAGGTAGAAGATGAAATCGTTGAAACAGGAAAGCGTACAGCGATTGATTTAGGAATGCACGGTCTACATCCGGAGCTAATCCGCATGATCGGCAAAATGAAATACCGTTCATCTTACGGACAAAACCTATTGCAGCACGCACGGGAAACGGCGAACTTATGCGCAATCATGGCTTCAGAACTCGGATTAAACCCCAAAAAGGCAAAACGTGCCGGATTGCTGCACGATATAGGAAAAGTTCCCGATGATGAACCCGAATTGCCACACGCAATCTTAGGCATGAAACTATGCGAGAAGTATAAAGAAAAACCGGATATCTGCAACGCAGTCGGCGCACACCATGACGAGGTTGAGATGCAAACCCTACTGGCCCCTATCGTACAGGTATGCGACGCCATCTCCGGTGCACGTCCGGGAGCCCGCCGGGAAATAGTAGAAGCCTACATCAAACGACTGAATGATTTGGAACAATTAGCCCTGTCTTATCCGGGAGTTGTAAAAACATACGCCATTCAAGCCGGCCGCGAACTCCGGGTAATCGTCGGAGCCGATAAGATTGACGACAAAGAGACGGAAAACCTGTCAAACGAAATCGCAAAGAAAATCCAAGACGAAATGACCTATCCGGGACAGGTCAAAATTACAGTCATCCGCGAGACACGGGCTGTAAGTTATGCCAAATAATCAGTAAAATTGTTTGATAAGAAAGAGCCATGGCAAATTCTCTCGGTGAAAACGCGACACTGTCCAAGATTTTGTGTAAATGGAAACAGGATTCAGCTGTAAGTTTGTTCTTATATCTGGATT
>CAYXIX010000124.1:0-1573 GCA_964465405.1 uncultured Parabacteroides sp.
CTTGCTTGCACAATGTAAGGACATTACGATTGCCTCAATTGATGCTGAAGGATTTCCACGCCCGGTTCCAATGTCCAAAATCAGTTCAAAAGGATGTAATGAGGTATGGTTGGCAACTGCTGCTAATTCAGTGAAAGTTGCAGATTTCAAACTGAACAACAAAGCCGGACTTTGTTATTCAAATTATGGCGACAGTGTCGGATTGAGAGGTATCATTGAAATAATCACTGATGACAACATACGTAAAGAAATGTGGCAAGACTGGCTCTTCAATCATTTTCCGGATGGCCCTACAGATCCTAATTTTGTGCTTTTACGTTTTGTAGGCAAAGAAGCTACATTTTGGATTAATGGAGAATTCGCACACGAAAAGTTGTAATATAAATTCATATTATGAAGAATAGACATAGCATTCTTTATGTCTTGCATTCATTATGGAAAGAATAATGATATTTAGGACAACAACCTCCTACTGAAAGGACAAAATTGCAAGATACAAATTAAAACAACAGACAATGGAAATTCATAATTTATTGGATGTCAAATCAAGAATCGAGCTACGTGAATGGTTAATACAGAACCATAAAACGGAGAAAGAATGCTGGATAGTAGTGAAACGTGGAAGACCTACAGATGACAATACTTTCTGGTATATTGATGCTGTAGAAGAAGCACTATGTTTCGGCTGGATAGACAGTACTACTAAGAAAATAGCAGATGATGTAACAGCCCAGAAACTTTGTCCACGAAAGCCGAGAAGCAATTGGTCTGAGCTTAACAAGGAAAGATGTCGTAGGATGGAGCGGTTAGGACTGATGACTGATGCCGGAAGAGCCGTTCTACCGGATATGTCACCTAATGGTTTCATTATAGACAAGGATATATTACAGAGGCTACAATCTGACCCGGTAGTGTGGAATAACTTCTGCCAATTCCCTGACTTATATAAGCGAATCAGAATTGATACTATCCAAATCAAAAAGAATCAGCCAAAACTTTTTGAAAGTCGCCTGAACAAATTCATAGAAAATACCCGAAAAGGACTTCTCTACGGAGAATGGAATGATAACGGAAGATTGTAAAAATACAGAAAAGTATTAAACTATTTCTAAGAAATAAGAAAGTTGTGTTTATTCTGTCAATGAGTAATTCTTATTTGTTGAGTATATTTTTCCTGCATTACTTGATTTCGTCACTCAAAAAATACAGATTTTTATATATGAATATCAAGCATTGGTAGTTGTGATCTCATTGTTGGGAACTTCTCTCCCATCAGCTGGGAGGATATTGGGTGGAAGCGATTCAAGAAGTCCAGTCGTATTTTTCCGTGTATTCGTCGAAAACGGGAGGTTTGTCCCATCCGTATCGTCGACAAATGTTGGTGATATATTTCTGGTCGGTAGGCAGCAATCCGATTGTTTTGTTGCGGTAACAGTAATACTGTCCGTGACTGAAGTGGGCTTCAATGGTGGCATGGATGGCTCGTGCCGTTTTGGCTGGCATCTCCTCGTAGAACTTGGTGAGCCCCCATGCGACGCGGATTTTCCGGATAGTCCAGAATGAAGCGCACTTT
>CAYXIX010000124.1:1673-7053 GCA_964465405.1 uncultured Parabacteroides sp.
ACATGGCGCATCAATTGATAACGTAAGCATTCTTCCCGTTTAGCACACTGTTCGTTTAGACATAACTGTGTACTCGGCAATTCTCCTTCTCTCTTTTAGGCTTTTCTTTCACATGATGATTACTGTTTTTGAATGGGTTTAAAACGTATAGATACATAAATCTGGATGAAAACGCTTTACCTCATTATAATTTTGTACTTTTGTCTCGCCAAAAAAGGCGGTTTCACGAATCAGAATAAAAGAACAAGAAAAAGATATGGAAATTGCAAGTAAGTATAACCCTGCGGAAGTGGAGGGGAAATGGTATCAGTATTGGTTGGAACAGGGCTTTTTTAAGTCGAAACCGGATGAGCGTGAGCCTTATACGATTGTGATTCCGCCGCCAAACGTGACGGGGGTGTTACACATGGGGCACATGCTGAACAATACCATTCAGGACATTCTGGTGCGCCGTGCCCGTATGCAGGGAAAGAACGCTTGCTGGGTGCCGGGTACGGACCATGCTTCCATCGCGACGGAGGCCAAAGTGGTGGGCAAGCTGGCGCAACAGGGAATCAAGAAGAGCGACCTGACGCGCGAAGAGTTCCTGAAACATGCGTGGGAATGGAAAGAGGAACATGGCGGCATCATCTTGAAGCAACTGCGGAAACTGGGGGCTTCGTGTGACTGGGATCGCACGGCGTTCACGATGGACGAGCTGCGTTCGGAGAGTGTCATCAAGGTGTTTGTCGATTTGTATAATAAGGGGTTGATTTATCGGGGTGTCCGGATGGTCAACTGGGATCCGAAAGCATTGACGGCTCTTTCCGACGAAGAAGTTATCTATAAGGAAGAACATAGCAAACTTTATTATTTGCGCTACAAAGTGGAAGGCGACATAGAAGGACGTTATGCCGTTGTGGCGACTACCCGTCCGGAAACCATTATGGGGGATACGGCGATGTGTATCAACCCGAACGACCCGAAGAATACATGGTTGAAAGGGAAAAAGGTGATTGTTCCGCTGGTGAACCGGGTGATTCCGGTCATTGAAGATGACTATGTGGACATCGAGTTCGGAACGGGCTGTCTGAAGGTGACGCCTGCGCATGATGTGAACGACTATATGTTGGGTGAAAAACATCACTTGGCTTCGATTGATATCTTTAATGATGATGGCACAATCAGCGAAGCTGGCAGCTTGTATGTCGGGATGGACCGTTTCGACGTGCGTCAGCAGATAGAGAAAGATTTGGAGGCTGCCGGATTGTTGGAAAAAGTGGAGGCGTATGAGAACAAGGTCGGCTTCTCGGAACGGACAAATGTCCCCATCGAGCCGAAGCTCTCGATGCAATGGTTCCTGAAGATGCAACACTTTGCCGATATGGCGTTGCCTCCGGTTATGAACGACGAGTTGAGATTCTATCCGGCTAAATTTAAGAATGTCTATCGCCATTGGATGGAGAACATCAAGGACTGGTGTATCAGCCGCCAGTTGTGGTGGGGGCATCGTATTCCGGCTTACTACCTGCCGGAGGGCGGATATGTCGTTGCCGATACGCCCGAGAAGGCTTTGGAGTTGGCAAAAGAGAAGTCGGGAAATGACTCGTTGACGTTGGCCGATTTGCATCAGGATGAGGATGTGTTGGACACATGGTTTTCTTCATGGCTTTGGCCGATTACGCTGTTCAATGGCATCAACGACCCGGACAACGAAGAGATTCGTTATTATTATCCGACAAGCGATTTGGTGACAGGTCCGGATATAATCTTCTTCTGGGTAGCGCGCATGATTATGGCGGGCTATGAATATCGCGGCGACATGCCCTTCAAGAATGTCTATTTCACCGGGATTGTACGGGATAAGTTAGGCCGCAAGATGTCGAAATCGCTGGGTAATTCGCCTGACCCGTTGCAGCTGATTGAGCAATACGGTGCCGATGGGGTGCGTATGGGCTTGATGTTGACGGCGCCGGCGGGTAACGACTTGCCGTTCGACGAAGCATTGTGCGAGCAGGGGCGTAACTTCAACAATAAGATATGGAACGCTTTCCGACTGGTAAAAGGTTGGACGGTCGACGATGCGGCAACGCAACCGGAAGCGTCGGCTATCGCAGTGAAATGGTTCAAGATGCGTTTGGATAAGACCATTGCCGAGATGAACGATCTGTTTGATAAATACCGGTTGAGCGAGGCGATGATGGCTGTTTACAAACTTTTCTGGGACGAGTTCTCTTCGTGGTATCTGGAGATGGTGAAACCGGGTTATCAACAACCGATAGACCGTGTAAGTTACGACGTGACGTTGAATTTCTTCGATGCGTTGCTCCGTTTGCTCCATCCTTTTATGCCGTTTATCACGGAAGAGTTGTGGCAGGCGTTGGAGCCGCGTAAGGAAGGCGAAAGCATCATGGTCGCTTTGATGCCGGAGGCCACGTCGGTGGACGAAGCGTTTTTGGCAAATTTTGAAGCGGCGAAAGAGATTGTCGGGAATATCCGTACCATCCGTTTGCAGAAAGCCATTGCAAATAAGGAGGCTTTGTCTTTGCAGGTGCTGGGCGAACACGATGATGCCTTGAATGCGGTGATTGCCAAGATGTGTAATCTGACATCCATTTCGTATGAGTCGGCAAAGACTGCATCCGCTGTTTCGTTCTTGGTCGGGACGACGGAATATGCCATCCCGTTGGGGAACTTGATAGATGTAGAAGAGGAGTTGGAGAAACTTCAAAACGAGCTGACCTATCAGCAAGGGTTCTTGGCTTCGGTCATGAAGAAACTAAGCAATGAGAACTTTGTCAACAAGGCTCCGGCAAAGGTTATAGAGATGGAACGCAAGAAACAGGCCGATGCCGAAAGCAAGATCAAGTCAATCGAAGAAAGCATCGTGGCATTGAAAAAATAAAAAAACGGAAGCCGGAACAGCAGGGAATCTTTTTGTTTTGGCTTCTTTTTTTGTTTTTATAACGGAAATGTGAACGGACACACTTGGAAAAATAGTATATTTGCCATCAGATTATTAACAAATTAAAAGTGAGATATCATGGGGAATTCAAGAAGAACTTTTCTCAAAAGAAGCTTGGCTGGCGCTGTCTTGATAGGGGCAAGCGGTAGTATTGCCAAAGCAGGAGTGGCCGATCCGGTAAAACCGAAACCTGCGAAAGCGATTAATCCGTTCCATTTGGGAATGGCGGGGTATACATTTGTCAATTTTGACTTGGAAACTACGTTAAAAACTTTGCAGCGTTTGGATATTCACTATCTTTGTATCAAAGATTTCCATTTGCCGCTGGATAGTACGGATGAACAAATCAAGGCTTTCCACGATAAATGCGCTTCGTATGGTGTGACAGGGTATGCTGTCGGGCCTATTTATATGAAGAGTGAGGCGGAAATCGACCGTGCGTTTGATTATGCCAAACGAGTAGGTGTAAAGACGATTGTAGGTGTGCCTAATTATGAGCTTTTGCCTTATGTAGACAAGAAGGTAAAAGAATATGACTTTAATTATGCCATCCATTTACATGGGCCTGACATTGATATTTACCCCGATGCGACGGATGTATGGGAACATACGAAGGATTTGGATCCGCGTATCGGCATGTGTCTGGACGTTGGGCATGATTTGCGTAACGGGTGTGATCCGGTTGCCGATTTGAAGAAGTATCATACACGCGTGTTTGATATGCATATTAAAGACGTAACGGATTCGTCTAAGGCTGGACGAGGCATTGAGATTGGACGGGGGAAAATTGATTTTCCGGCATTGATTCGCATGATGCGCGAAGTGAACTATACGGGTATGTGTAGTCTCGAATTTGAGAAGGATATGAAAGATCCTTTCCTTGGCATAGCAGAATCAATCGGTTATTTCAAGGCCGTTTGTGATTTGGCTTGAGCGGAATTATGGTTTATAATTTATGATTTTATGAATCGCAAATTGTAAATTCATAATTCATAAATTATAAATCATATATTAAAAAGATGAGAACTCGGTTATTCTTATTTATTTACTTCGCTTGTTTGTTTTCGGCCTGTAGTACGGTTGAATATATCGGAATAGAGACTTATAACCCGGCAAAAGTCTCTTTCCCTTCAACGGTTAAGAAGGTATTGATAGTCAATAATACCGTTCCGCAGCCGGATGATACGGGGTATGTACATCGCCTGTATGGCCAAAAACAGGATACGGCACGTGCTTGTGCCGATAGTGCTGCCTTTGATGCCTGCCGGGCGTTGGGGGAAGCTATTGTCAAAGATTCGTTTTTTGAAGATGTCCTCTTGTATCATGAGGGAACACGGGAGGATAATGCCTATTTGAGAGATAAGAAATTGACTCCTGACGCAGTCGAATCTTTGTGTAAAGAAACGGGGACAGATGCTGTCATCTCGTTTGACCGGTTATTGTTTCAAATGGATAAAGAGGTTTGGGCTTTTGCAAGAGGGTTTGCTGCGGGAACCATCGATTTGAAAGTGAATGGGGTCGTCCGTTGTTACCTTCCGGGAAGAGAGCGACCGTTGGCGACGGTTTATGTGCGTGATAGCCTGTATTGGTCAGAAACGGTCGAGAATGAGGTATTGCTTTCTCATTTCCTTCCGGAGCCGGACGAGGCTTTGCGTATAGGCGGGCAATATGTGGGGACGAAGGCCACTCCTAATTTTGTACCGCACTGGAATAACGAGACACGCTGGCTCTTTAAAGGGGCGGGTGCTCGCTGGAAAGAGGCGGCAGCTTATGTCGCGTCTGATAAATGGGAAGATGCAGCCTCGCGATGGACTTATATTTATGAGCGTGCGCCGAGTTGGAAAGAGCGTGCGAGGGCAGCCTCCAATCTGGCTTTGTATTTTGAAATGGGGACGCAGCTTCAAACGGCATTGGAATGGGCTGAAAAGTCTTATCGGTTATTTTTGGAGAACGAGGGAGAGGAGTACGGCTACACGAAAATGCAACAATTTTATGTGAATGCCCTTCGCGGGCGTATCCTGGCAAATCAGAAACTAAATGGACAATTTGGGCAGGAAGAGTCGGACAATTAATTACTTTTGGACGACCCGTTGTTGAAACATTTGAAACATTTGGATGCAGAGTTGCGTAAATTTTTGGCGAAACTTCTTTCAGATGTCAAATAAAGCATCTATATTTGCACCCGCATTTGGGAATTAAGTGCTGCCGAAATGGCTCAGTTGGTAGAGCAATTCATTCGTAATGAATAGGTCGCCGGTTCGAGTCCGGCTTTCGGCTCGAAAAAGACAGGTATGACAGGTGGTTGTATCTGTCTTTTTTTGTGGTTGAAAAGCGATTGTGCGATAAAAACGGTGGAAAAAGAGTGTAATATGGAAAAGGAGCGTTTTGCACGCTTGCAACATGCGATTCGCAGGCGCGGAAACCGTTTTTCATGTC
>CAYXIX010000125.1:0-6975 GCA_964465405.1 uncultured Parabacteroides sp.
GTCCACGTTTTTATTGGTCTACCACAATCTACCGGACTCATTATAAATAAAATAATAAGTTTAAATCAAATCTTTTATCAGAATATGAGAAAAAAATCTTTTGCTAATCGATTACATGTAACCCTTATGCTAATCTTTTGTTTAAGTGTGTTTGCGACCACACCCTCTTATGGGCAATATTCGGTTTCCGGTTTTGTTAAGGATGTTTTCGGAGAACCAATTATAGGGGCGAACGTTGTTGAAAAAGGAACAACTAATGGTACTATTACTGATATTGACGGTAAATTCTCATTTACAGCATCTAAAGAAGTCGTTACATTATCTGTTTCCTATATCGGATACCAATCTGTTGAATATGAATATAAAGGACAGGGGAATGCAATTATTACATTGGAAGAAGATTTTCAAAATCTAGATGAAGTTGTAGTTGTAGGTTATGGAGTCTCAAAAAAGCAAGATTTGACAGGTTCCATTGTATCTGTCAAAGGAGATAAAATTCAAGAAACAGCTACATTTAGTGCAGTACAAGCATTGCAAGGGCGTGCTGCCGGTGTAACGGTTACTACCACAAGTTCCGTACCGGGTGAAGATGTTACGGTACGAGTCCGTGGAAATCGTTCATTGAAAGCTTCCAATTCCCCTTTATATGTTGTCGATGGAATTCCAATTGTAGCATCATTAAGTGAATTTAGTCCTTCTGATATAGAATCAATAGAAGTTTTGAAAGATGCATCTGCTACGGCAATTTATGGTTCGCGTGGTGCAAATGGTGTTATTTTAATAACGACAAAAAAAGGAAAAGAAGGGAAAGTTCAGGTAGATTATAATGGGTATGTCGGAGCTCAAACAGCTGCGAGGAAATTGGAGTACATGAATGGTGCTGAATGGGTAGAGGCTGTTCGTGAGGCGAATCGGAATACAACATCTACAACTCCTTATCCGCTTGTCCCGAATATTGACTCTGATAGGAATATTGGTTATTTTACGGCTGATGAACGGGTATGGAGCAAAATAGAAATGGGATATGATGAGGATGGTGTTTGGCATAGTGATCGTGTTCCGACTGTTGATTGGTATGACGCCGCATTACGTACGGCTCCGATTCAGAATCATGAAATAAGTGTTCGGGGAGGAACTGAGAAATTGAAATTATCGGCATCTGCAACTTATTTTGGACAAGACGGTATCGTTAAAGGGCAAGATTATAAGCGTTATTCTGTACGTGTTAATTTTGATTGGACTCTAAATAAATATGTAACGTTAGGAGGTTCAACCTCTTTTTCTCATATCGATAAGAATCAAAGTATAGATCTTGATGGTAGTAATATTGATTTGATTTATCCGTTAGCGGATATTTATGATGAAAACGGGACTTTGATTACAAGTCGTCCGGGAAACGATCCACAATTATGGAATCTGTTGCTAAATTTGGAGCATCAAAAAAACGAAGAGAAAAGAGATCGTTTTTTGGGTAGTTATTATGTGGAGGCGAATCTTCCCTTTGATATTAAATTCCGGTCGAATGTGGGTATAGACATACGTTCAACGTCGACCGGGGAATTTTATGGAACATTAAGCACCGACCGGCAAGGTGGAAACCCACGCGCCGTTAATTCCGGCGCAACTCGTCGGATGTACACTTGGGAGAATTTATTGATGTACAATAAAACATTCAACCAAGATCATACGTTAGGCGTGACATTGTTGCAATCGATTCAGCAGGAAACGATAGAGGATTATTCCATGAGCGTACAAGATTTACCTTATGAAAGCCAATTATGGTACAATGTCGGGTCTGCACAGACGATTGAATCCATATCAAGTAGCTATAGCCGTTGGCGTTTGGCTTCTTTCATGGGCCGCGTAAATTATAACCTGAGAGATAAATATTTACTGACAGTTTCCGCTCGCTACGATGGTTCATCCCGATTGGCAAGTGGAAACAAGTGGGTATTGTTTCCTTCTGCTGCATTAGCGTGGCGAATGAAAGAAGAATCATTCCTGAAAGATGTGAATTTTTTGAGTAATTTGAAAATGCGTTTGGGATGGGGTATTACAGGTAATACAGCAATTGACCCATATCAAACACAAGGCTCGTTATCTTATACTCGCTATACTTATGGTTCTAGTAGTGTTTTAGGTTTTTATCAAAATCTGATGCCCAATCCTGAATTGACATGGGAAAAAACGGCACAATGGAATTTGGGACTTGATTATGGCTTTTTGAATGGCCGTATAGGTGGCTCAATAGATTTGTATCTTCAAAATACAACCGATTTATTAATGGATCGTCAATTACCTATTGTTTCCGGATTTGAGAGCGTAACGACTAATATCGGGCATGTCCGAAATAAAGGAATAGAGTTTGCTTTGAATACGGTCAATGTTGATACCAAAAACTTCAAATGGACGACAGACTTTATTCTTGCTTATAATAAAGAAGAAATTGTGGAATTATATAATGGGAAAGTTGATGATGTTGGGAATAATTGGTTCATAGGACAACCTCTTAACGTTTTCTATGATTATAAATTCGATGGTATTTGGCAATTAGAAGATGCAGAAGAATTGGAAAAGTGGAATGGTTTATTTCAACCGGGAGATATTAAGATTGTAGACCGAAATGGAGATTATCAGATTACAGCAGAAGACCGTTTCATTTTAGGGCATGAAAATCCCGATGTCACATTGAGTTTGAGTAATTATTTTGAATATAAAAATTTTGATTTTAATTTCTTTTTAACAGGGGCATTGGGGCAGATGAAGTATTTTGATATGCAACTCTCATTCAATGGACGTTATAATTCATTGAATTTGAATTATTGGCGGATAATTGGGCAAGATGAGGATGGAAACCTCATTAGTAATCAGAGCAATGAAGCTCCGCGTCCGAGTAGAGATTATGAGTCACCTAATTATGTTTCTTCCATGTATTATAAAGATGCTTCTTATGTGAGGATTGGTCTGGTTACATTAGGATATTCTTTGCCAAAAAAAATTTTAAGTAAGGTTGGTATGCAACGATTACGCTTTTATGTAACGGTTCAAAATCCTTATGTGTTTACAAGTTATCCTGGGACAGACCCGGAAAGTGGAAGTGCACATTCCGAGCCTGCAGCACGCACTTATTTATTGGGTGTAAACGTTAGTTTTTAATCGTATTAATAAAGATGATATGGATATGAAAAATAGAATTAAATATAGTTTGTACATTTTATTGGGAATGATGGGGTTTTCATCATGTGAGGCTTTTTTGGAAGAGAAAGTTATAAGTGATGCTTCCTTTGATTTTTTTGAAACTGAGACGGGAATTGAAACTGCGGTAAACGCTGTTTATTCAACTATGCGTTGGTATGTTGGTGGAGAACGTTATTATTGTTTGACTGAATATGGTACTGATTTTGTTTGGGAAGGAGCAGATGGTTCATATAAAGATGCCTTTAATAAGTACAGTGGTCAATTGAATTCTTCAACATCATTGTTGTATAGTTTTTGGAGTAATAATTATAATGGAATTAACCGGGCAAATACGGCTTTAATGTACTTGCCTTCTGTATCAGAAATGACAGAAGAAGAACAGATACAGCGTGAAGCCGAACTTCGATTCATGCGTGCATATTTCTACTTTGACTTGGTTCAACATTTTGGACGTATCCCTTTAGTGACAGAAGGGAATGTTACTGAGATCAAGACCGACTTTAGCCGTGCTTCGGTAGCAGATGTTTATAATTTTATTATTTCAGATCTACGGTTTGCGTATGATGTTTTACCGGATGTCGCGATGCAGTCTGATCGGGGACGTGCAACCAAATGGTCTGCTGCTCATTTGCTTTCTAAAGTATATTTAACGAGAGGTAGTGCTGTAGAAGACCAGCGGGGACAAATGGCAACCGATATGGATAGTACGGCTTATTATGCAGAAGCACTGATTAATTCCGGTCGTTTTGCTTTGGAAGAAGATTATGCGATGACGTTCGATCAGGATAATCAAAAAGAATCTTCGGAAACGATTTGGGGAATAGAGTTTACAACAGAGGTTTTATCTAATGGTGAGGGGAATGAAATGCATTTGTTTTGGGTTCCAACATACGAAAATTTGCCAGGCATGCAACGGGATTTGGAACAAGGCCGTGCGTGGAAACGGGTGCGTCCGACGCCGTATGTGCAAATGGAGTTATTTGACCATTTAAATGATTCTCGTTTTTATAAAATGTTTAGTTGGATATTTACGGCGAATCTGGAAAGTTCGATACCTGTATGGGCAGAGAAATATTATTACGTTGATGAAAATGGGACAACAACCGATGAAGTTATATATGAAACACCAAGTGAGTTGGTTGGAAATCCCAAATTTGCGATTGGCGACACAGCTGCTTATTTTGTTGCGAAAGATTATGGAGCTAAAAATTATCAGGGCGAAGTGATTGATCCGGAAAAAAATCGCCAATTGCAAATAGACGTAGCAAAATCAACTTATACGTATCTGCCGGTTGATGAGAATACGAATCATTTCTTTCCATGTTTAAAGAAATGGTTGGATACTCAACGTTCAGATATGAACACTGAGGGGGGCTCTCGGAATTTTATTCGTATGCGTTTGGGTGAAACCTATTTGATTGCGGCAGAAGCTTATGGACGAAAAGGTGATTATGTTAAAGCAGCCGAGTATATCAATGTGGTTCGTCGACGTGCTGCATACAAAGAAGGCGAACAGAAACCTCAAGCATGGTTAACGATAGATAATGGCGACCCTACAGCGTTTACAAGTTCTACAGAAAATGCAATGTTGGTGACTGCTTCGGATATTAGTAGTGATTTTGTGACTTTTATGTTGGAAGAAAGAGCTCGTGAAACCTATGGTGAAATGAATCGTTGGGAAGATTTGGTGCGAACAGAAAAGTTGTATGAGAGGGTAAAAGCGTATAATCCGGATGCTGCTGCGAACATACAGGAGTATCATAAGTTGCGCCCGATTCCTCAGGATCACATCGACCGTCTGTCTCCTCAACCGTCAAACGAGGAAGCTCAAAACGAAGGCTATTATTAAGCCTGAAATCATGCTTACATTGTAAGAGACACCCGCCGAAGCTATCAGATGGAGTTTTTCCCGGATTTGCCGTTTGATGGCTTTGGCGATGTCGACTGCCAGCGGAATTTGGAGTTTGTTTTCCGTTACGTCTAAAAAAACGCCTCATCCAACGAAAGAGGCTCGATGATGTCTGTGTATTGATGGAAAATCTCATGAATCTGCCGGGAGACACTTTTGTAGACCTCCATGCGTCCGGGCACGAAGACGAGTTGAGGGCACAAATGCTTGGCCTTGAGAGAAGACATCGCCGAGCGGACACCAAACCTACGCGCTTCGTAACTGGCCGCAGCCACGACGCCCCGCTCCTCTGCATGGCCGACGGCGATGGGAAGTTCCCGCAACTCTGGATGGTCTCGTTGCTCCACAGAGGTGTAAAACGCATCCATGTCGACATGTATGATTTTCCGTTCCATTCAACTGTCTGATTCATCTTTTTCCAGCAGGCCGATTTCCGGAAGGATGGCGCGTGCCTCCTGGTCATTGAGCGTATCCACTTCTTTTAGTTTGCGTTGAATCACGCGGGTGCGTGTCCCTAAGACCTCCTCAATTTGGCCGCTGGCAGATTGCAGGTTTTTTGTGTTTTTTCGAGCATCCCACTGATTTTCTCAAATTTCTTTTTGGCGGCACCCAAAATCGTCCAGACTTCGCTCGAATACTTCTGGATGGCAAGCGTCCGGAAGCCGATTTGCAAGCTGTTGAGGATGGCAGCCAGCGTAGTGGGGCCGGTGACTACCACTTTGTAGTTCCGCTGAAGCTCTTCCAACAAGAGAGGAACGGCGCAGACTTTCGCATAAATGCTTTCGAAGGACAGGAACATGATGCCAAAATCGGTTGTCGCGGGTAACGATTCGGCTTTCCTCCCAGTTGAGGCGGAAATCTTCCCGAGAATTTTTTCAATCCGTTTGAATGAGCGTTGCATCTCTTCCGACAACCGTTTCAGCTCGTTTGTGATATCAGCATGCCGTTCCCGATAACGCAAAACGAGCAGTAAGACAATGATAATAAGCAGTAAACCGATATTAGCCAATCCATACTTGTTCTATTTGGAAGCAAACTTACAAAAATGGCGGAAAGATGAATCTCACCTTCCGGTTCGCATCCGTTTTGTTTGATTTGAAATTGAATAATCCACATAGAAACGCAACGTCTCAAAGGGAAAAACTCATCGGTCTGGGATCGCCGCGCTCGTCGGGACGGGTGCTCCCGTCCCGACGAGCGCATCCGTAGGAGTGAAGGATTCGGGTGGTGTTTTGACAGCAATATAAAAACAAAAAGGGAGACCGAAGTCTCCCCACGATTAACTAATTTTGTATTGATTATCTCAAAACAATTAATCGAGGCACAAAGGTACGAAATCTATCTTGGCCAAAAAAAGGAAATGGAGCCTGTCTCGCATATCACAAGAGATTTGCGTGTCAACATCAACGGTCAGCCGCGAAATCAAGCGAAACTCGAAAGCTGACGGCTCATCATCTCATATCGACTTCAAAGGGCACAAACAATATGTCGAAAGCGAGGTGGACACAGTGCTCAAGTCCCACTTGCCTTGAGTGCATGTCGTCATAGGCAGGTGTCGTAGCGGTATTGAGGCCATCCATGAGGAGGTGGATAAACAGTTCTTGCAGCTATACCTGAATGAATTTTGTCGGAAGTTCAACAGGAGATTCTTTCGGGATTCATGCAATCCTCATGCCATACGTTCATGGAGGAACAACTGGGAGGAGCTTACTGTTTTCTTCCGGTTCCCGTTGGAGATCAGAAAAATAATCTATACGACGAATCTGATTGAAAACCTGAATGGGAAAATCAGAAAATACACCAAATCAAAGCTTTCGTTCCCTTCGGATGATGCAGCGAAGAAAACGGTGTATCTCTCGCTTATGGAG
>CAYXIX010000126.1:0-6969 GCA_964465405.1 uncultured Parabacteroides sp.
TTTGCAACATATTATCAATCGTCTGGAAATAGAAAAGAAACTGAAAGATGAAAATAGCACGGATTGGTTACGAGAAGATGGGGAAAGCCATCGGGCGAATCGCGCTGGGCAGAATACATACACAAACTACTTTAAATTATGAATTTCAAATATTTTACCTATTGCTATTCGGCGTACTTAGTCTGATGACATCGTGTCGGGCCACGCAGGTATCCCAACAGGCAACGCAACAGAAAGAGGCAAAGCGGGAGTTTCGGGGGGCTTGGATACAGACGATTTTCCAACCAGAATATGCACAAATGAGCGTGCCGGAGTTGAAAAAAGATTTTATCCGCAAACTTAATTTCTTACAAGCATGCGGCATCAATGCCCTCATCTTTCAGGTACGGCCGGAAGCGGATGCTTTTTATCGTTCAGAGTTGGAGCCTTGGAGCCGTTTCTATACCGGCAAGCAGGGCGTAGCGCCGGAAGGGGATTTTGATTTGATGGCGTTTCTGATTGAAGAATGCCACCGGCGAAATATGGAGTTTCATGCTTGGTTGAACCCGTTCCGCGCAGGGACTGCGGGGACAGAGCATTTAGCAGACTCACACGTCTATCATCAACACCCGGAATGGTTCGTGACCTACAACAAACAACTTCTCTTCGATCCGGGACATCCCGGAAGCAGGGCGTTTATTTGCCGGGTCGTGCGTGACATCGTGAGCCGTTATGATGTAGATGCAATCCACATGGACGATTATTTCTATCCCTATCCGGTAGCAGGAGTCGCTTTCCCGGACGACAAAAGTTTCCAGAAATACGGACTGAGCAAGGGATATAAAACGACACAACGGGGAACATGGCGACGTGCCAACGTCAACGAACTGATACGCGACTTGAAACGGACGATTTTGCTGACCAAGCCTTGGGTACGCTTTGGCATCAGTCCGTTTGGCATCTACCGCAACAAAAAAAGCACACCGGACGGTTCCGGCAGCGACACCAACGGATTGCAGAATTACGATGATTTGTATGCCGACATCACGCGCTGGGTACGCGAAGGCTGGATTGACTATAACATGCCGCAGATTTATTGGGAGATCGGACATCCGGCAGCCGACTACATCACACTTATCAAATGGTGGAACCAACACGCTTACGACCGGCCGCTATACATCGGGCAAGATGTGGCCCGCACGATGAAAGCCGGACAGCTGACGCGCAAGATGCGCTACGAACGTGCACTTTCGCAGATAGACGGCAACTGTTTCTGGCCCGCCAACGAGCTGTTATGGAACAACGGAGGAATTGCAGACAGCCTCAAACGGTATTATCACCGCTATCCAGCCCTGATTCCGCCCTATACACACATGCACGACCGAGCTCCCCGTAAAGTAAAAAAACTGAAAGCGGAATGGACCGCACAAGGGTACTTGTTGCATTGGAAAGCAGAACAAAGTGTCCATAATCCGGAACTGGCCAGTTATTTCGTCATCTACCGTTTCGAAAACAAGGAGCCTATCGACTTGGGCGATCCTTCCAAAATCGTAGCCATCACGCGTGAAACCAGCTACTTGCTTCCGTATGACAACGGAGAGCAGAAGTTCCGTTATGTCGTGACGGCTGTCGACCGTTTCCACAACGAGAGCAAGGGGGAAAGTAAAAAAGTAAAACTCTGAGACATTTCACCATTCCAAATTATATAAACATATGAAACAACTCTATCTACTCGGACTCCTTATTCTTTGGACAGGCTTCACCGGTTGTTCGGACGAGATCACGGATACCACATCGGCAACAACACGAACTATTTTAGTGTACATAATGGCCAATAATAACCTGGAAAAATATGCAGACGACAACATCAATGCCATGATTGAGGGAGTCCGTTATACCGAAAACAACAATAGCAACCTGCTTATCTATTATGCCGGTAAGGGGGATGAGGACAACACCTTGTTTGAAATCAAAAACAATCGGAAGAATTTTGTCAAAGAATATGACGAACAAGACCCGACAGACCCGGCAGTCATGCAAAACGTGATTGCAGATGTTGTAAGCCAATACCCGGCAGAAAGCTATGGCTTAATCCTCTGGAGTCATGGGACAGCCTGGTTGCCGTCAGATTATGACTCTATGTTGAGAGCTTTTGGACAGGACGGGGATCAGTGGATGGAAATCGACGAACTGGCAGAAGGACTTCCGGATCATGTGTTTGATTTCATTCTGTTTGATGCCTGTTACATGGCAAGCGTAGAGTGTGTCTACGAGTTACGCAACAAAGCAGACTATATTTTGGCATCGCCTACCGAAATAATAGCTATCGGTTGGCCTTACGATCAGGTTTTGCCTTTGCTGTTTGAAACGGAACCGAAATTAGAGGAAGCTTGCGAAGCATTCTATAATTACTACTTAGATTATCTTTATCCCTACGCGACTGTATCGCTGACCTGCACCGGCGAATTGGAAAGTTTACGAGAGGCGGTACGGGATATTCTGGCACCTATCGACGAAACAGCTCTCCTGTCTCTCGACCTTTCCGATGTACAACGGTTGGAATATCTTGCGCCAACCAACATTGGCAAACTATATGATTTGGAAGATTTCCTGAAACAACTGGCGACAGAAGAACAAAAGTTAAACCTTGCCCGCTGTTTGGATAAAGCCGTTCCTTACAAGGCGCATACACCCGAATCTTATTATGGCGTCATTTCAGAAGCGAGGCCGGTCGAACAATACTGCGGTCTGAACGCGTTTGTCCCCCAACCGGCCACCCTTCAGTTATGGAATTGGTACAAAAACCGAATCGAATGGTATGATGCCGTTTTCCAATAAAAAATCAGCGGACCAGAAACACCTTTTTAAACGGTTTGACCGTCCCATCGGGATGGTAAATCTCGGCGTAAAAGATATAAATGCCGGCAGATAAAGGACTGCCGCCAGATCCATTGCCATCCCACGCGAGTTGTCCGGACGTGCCCAGCAGTTGATGATTGGAGATTTCAGCCACTCGCTGTCCGGTTATGGAGAATACAAAGGCCCGGCAACTATATCCCGGCCGGTCAAGCCAATAGGCTATCGTATAGTCGCCTGTCTCTTCGATCCAGACAGGGGCATCTATGGCGGTCGATTCGTCTGACGCACCTGTTTCATATTGAGAATTCTGATAACCCGGCGTACCATAACCGGCGACGGCAGACGCCGATGTCCAATTCTTCGGGTCTTGTGTCTCTCCCTCCGGATTAATTCGCTCCAACGAAACCCCTTTCTTACTTTTAATTGACGAAGCATGCCATTTGGATGAATAAGCCACCTCGTCTATCACAACCTCGTCGACCGTCCGGAACAAAACCAATGTAGACGATGTATTTGCCAAAATAGGGAGTTTGGCAATCTCACAAAGCGCCTCTTCGTCTTCAATTGTATAAAAAGAGGAAACCGCATCCACGCTTTTTGTCAGCAAGAGATACCCTCCCGCCTCCAAAAACGACTTCACGCTGGACAAGGGATAACGGGTACTCAATGTCCCGTCTGTTTTGCGGACAGCAACGGATAGCGTCGCCACAGACAGCGGTTTATCAGACCGGTTATACAACTCAAAATATTCGCTCCCGCCGGCATACGGGTCGGGGAGCAACTCGTTAAACACGATTTCTCCCGGTAAAACCGGTTCTGTCACCACCGGTTCTTCCGGTTCTTCCGGTTCTTCCGGTTCTTCGGGCTCCTCTGTAGGTTCTTCCGGTTCCTCTTCTTCCTTCGGGGAAGAATTAACTACTCCGGGTGTACCGCCACGCGGATCGGAGGAAAGATGCCAGCCGGAAACGCTACGCTCCCACGAACGGGCAGCCGTCGCTTTTTCGTATGTGATTTCGTCAATCTGATTTCCTGCGGCATCCCAGAGTTGCAAAGTCGACCCGTTGTCATTCAGCGCCGGGAACTTCTCAATCTGTATGACGACTGCCTCATCCGAAACCGCCAACAGCTCTTCCTCGTCGAAGAGAACCGCATACCCATCGGCAGGCAATGTCACATCCGGCAAGACTTTCGTCTTCCGCCCGTTGACATTCCGATATTCCCACCCTTCCAAATCAATGCTGGTAGACGAGGCATTATACAATTCAATGTATTCCACCATCCCTCCGTTTCCCGGTTTCGCCATCACCTCATTGATTAAAACCGTACCGGCCGGATATGCCTCCGGCTCGTCGGACAATTCCGGTTCGTCAGGGCCGGGCTCTTCATCCTCGCTACTCAAAACATACTCGTCGGTAAAATCGGGCATAGCCGCTCCGGAGAGGGATTTCAGTCCGGAATAAGAAACCGTGTAACGCTTGTCCGGTTGCATTTCTTCGTCAAAGAAAGCGCTCACGGAACGCTTGGTGTCCGTATCCACATAATAAGTGATGTAAGCATCTCCGATTTCGGAAATAGAGAAGACCGCCTCCGATTTGTCGACCGCTTTGTCAAAATCAAAGCGTAAGTTGGAGAGCGACAACAGCTCGATGCTTTCCAATTCAGGCAAAACCTCCGGCTCGACAAGCGGCTCGTCCGGTTCAAGGGGCGTATCCGTAATCTGATTGGAAATACACACGTTGTCAATACTGAAAAGGGCGCTCCGCGTTTTCGTGTAAGAGAATGCAAATTCGATAATTCCTTCCGTCGGGGGTTCTTCGATGAGATATTCCGCCTGTCCTTCCAGCTGGTAGTCGCTCATCCCGGCTGTCTTGTAATACAAAGACCAATAGCGGTTGTCTTCGAGCGTCACCTTCACACGTAATAATAAAGGATACGTGTCAAAATCTGTTTGCGGGAGAACCAAATCCACTTCTCCATGCCGCCGGAGGCTTAACTCTTTTGTCCCCGTGTTCCCGATGCGCACATAATAAAAGCGGTCTTCGTTCTCCTGATACAAATACACGCACAATTTGTTCTGATTGCTTGGTTCCCACTGCATGTAGACGTCAAACTCCCACTGCATATCGGGCGAATAGGCGATTGCTTGCCCGATGGAAGTCGTGCCGGCCTGCGTCGGGGTGATGTTCAATTGCAAGCGTCCTTCTTCATTGATGCAAAACTTGTCCCGGTCTTTCCCGATCCAACCCGCGTCCAATTCTGTCCCATCAAAATTTTCATCCACCTGCGAGAAAAGGCAAAATGGAAGCCAAACGAAGAAAATAAGCATAAATTGTTTCATAGTCGTACTGTTTTGTTTATAATTTGTATAACTTTGCTATCCAAAATATTGAAACAGAAAAATCAAGAGACTGTTTCAACGCAATAAAGGTAGAGCATTTTTACAATAAACAATATTTAATTCACGAAAAAAAATGAACGTAGCAATTGTTGGAGCAAGCGGCGCCGTAGGACAAGAATTCCTGCGCGTGCTCGACGAAAGAAATTTCCCGATTGATGAGTTGACCCTTTTCGGTTCTTCCCGGAGCGCCGGACGTGTATATACTTTCCGCAACAAACCTTATACGGTCAAAGAGCTGAAACATAACGACGACTTTAAAGGCATTGATATCGCTTTTGTATCGGCAGGCGGCAGTACTTCCATCGAATTTGCTGAAACAATCACCAAGCATGGTGCTGTCATGATTGACAATTCCAGCGCGTTCCGCATGGAAAACGATGTCCCGTTGGTCGTCCCGGAAGTGAATCCGGAAGATGCGCTCGACCGCCCGCGCGGCATCATCGCCAACCCGAACTGTACGACCATCCAAATGGTTGTTGCCCTGAAAGCCATCGAGAAACTGTCGCACATCAAACGTGTGCACGTCTCGACCTATCAGGCAGCCAGCGGTGCAGGCGCATCGGCAATGGCGGAACTGATCAAACAATACGAACAACTGCTGAAAGGCGAAGAGCCGACGGTCGAGAAATTCGCCTACCAACTGGCCTACAACGTCATCCCGCACGTCGACGTCTTTACCGATAACGGATACACGAAGGAAGAAATGAAGATGTACAACGAAACACGCAAAATCATGCACTCCGACATCGAAGTGAGCGCGACATGCGTCCGCGTCCCCGTGATGCGTGCCCACAGCGAGGCGACGTGGGTCGAAACCGAACGCCCCATCAGCGTGGAAGAGGCGCGCCAAGCCTTTTCAGAAGCCGAAGGCATCGTCCTGCAAGACGACCCGGCGAACAAAGTATATCCGATGCCGCTCTTCATCGCCGGCAAAGACCCCGTCTACGTAGGCCGCATCCGCAAAGACCTGACCAACCCGAACGGATTGACGTTCTGGACCGTCAGCGACCAAATCAAGAAAGGCGCCGCATTGAACGCCGTGCAAATCGCCGAATATTTGCTGAAAGTAAAGAATATCAGATAAAAACAACCCCTGCCGGTTCGTTGGCGTACAACGGGCCGGCCTAAAAACAGACAACAACCGTGAAAAAGCAAGATTTCATCTGGGCCATTGGGATTCTCCTCTGTTTACTCCCTTTTTTGGCAAGCGAATCCATATCCGAAGGATATAAAACGTTGAACGCTACACACGGCATGCTGATGAGTTTCATCAAATTTGCCATCCTCTCCACCGCCGGCGAACTGATCGGATTGCGTATCAGCACCGGGAATTACTACAAATCCGGCTTCGGCATCTTCCCGCGCGCCTTCGTATGGGGCATCTTCGGCATGGGCATCAACTTTGCCTTCACTGTCTTTTCGACAGGCGTACCCGCTTTCATCGCCTATATGGGCGTAGAAGATGCGGCAGCCCTCATGGCAGGCCCGCTCTCGTGGCAAAAGCTGGGAGTGGCATTCGCCATCTCGACTGCCTTAAACACCATTTTCGCACCGGTCTTCATGACGCTTCACAAAATAACGGACACGCATATTCTGGCAACGGGAGGTAGCCTCAAAGGGTTCTTCACCCCCATTCCGATGGGAAAAATCATGCAAGCGATGAATTGGCACGTACAATGGAACTTCGTCTTCAAAAAAACAATCCCGTTCTTCTGGATACCGGCGCACACCAT
>CAYXIX010000127.1:0-6924 GCA_964465405.1 uncultured Parabacteroides sp.
ACCGCAAAGGTAATGCAAAAAGTGAGACGGCGCTATGGCAGCAAAAATATCGCCGGCCCCTGCCGTGCGGTTGTTTTAGGCAGCAAAACCGGGTCGAAACAGCTTCCGTAGGGGTACGGAAGGTATTTCAGGCAAAAATTCTTGCTTCCGTAGGGCTACAGAAGGGACTTTTGGCAAAAATTCCACCCTCCGTAGGGGTACGAAAGGGACTTTTGGCAAATTTTCTACCCTTCGTAGGGGTACGAAAGGGACTTTTGGCAAAAATTCCACCCTTCGTAGGGCTTCAGAGGGTATTTCAGGCAGAAATTCTTGGGTTCGTAGGCATCACGTCACAGGAACATCGACGAATGTCTTTTTGTAATCTTCGTGCTATTGGAAACAACTGCCAGTTATGAGGGGGAAATCCGGAAAGTCGTTGTGATTTGCTTTCAAATTTGTATCTTTGAGCCATCGGAAACAACTGCTGATAACTTGATTAATTACATTAATGCGTTGTGATTTGCTTTCAAATTTGTATCTTTGAGCCATCGGAAACAACCAAAGTCGATACGGAGGGATTGAGCAAGCGTTGTGATTTGCTTTCAAATTTGTATCTTTGAGCCATCGGAAACAACTTATACCTTTTTTTCAATATCAAGCCTTAGTTGTGATTTGCTTTCAAATTTGTATCTTTGAGCCATCGGAAACAACTCAATGTTATTAGTGATTTGTTTTCCAAGGACTTGCAAAGGATTTTAGAAAAAGAAAAAATGTTTGTTTCCTGCAATAAATCCCGCCTTTACGAGCGGGATTTATTTTTCTAAATTAGAGAAAAATTACAGTCTAAAAGAGTTCTAACTGTTGGCCGGGGGCTTTTACATCCTGAAGTTTTTTGCCATAGAATATTTCGATCTGACCAAATTGTTTGTCGGTAATGCAAAGAATGCCGACTTGTCCGTATTCCGGAAGAAATGACTTGACACGTTTGATATGCACGGCTGCATTCTCACTGCTGGCACAATGGCGGACGTAGACGGAGAACTGGAACATAGTGAATCCGTCGCGTTGCAGGTTTTTACGGAAATCGGCATAAGCCTTCTTGTCTTTCTTCGTCTCAGTAGGCAAATCAAAAAGCACCAACACCCACATAACGCGATATTCGCTCAAACGGTCCATCAACAAAGTTCCGGATAAATGATTCGACGCAGTTCTCCTGAGAAGCATTTGTAAAGAGAGGCAGTTGTCTGGCCGACAGCTACCATCAGGGGGCTTCGCTTCCCGTTTATTCGCACTTCGAGAGTGGGTATGGAAAGCAGCGATGCTTTTATTTCTTTGGTCAGCGAAATGTATTCACCATACCGTTTGTAAAGGTTGAAAACCAACTGGTCCACATAAGGGCGATAAGGCTCCATGATGTCGTCGGCTAGGCAATAAGCATTGTAGCGGTTGTGATGATGGATACCCAATGTAGGCAACAGGCCGCTTGCCACTAACCCACGTGCCACCACGGCGCGCAGTATGGCATATCCGTAGTTCAACAGATTATTGGGTGGCATGCCCTCGCGGTGGCGCGTGAATCCCCCGATATCTGCAAACAGGGTTTTCCAATAAAAGGCGGCTGCACGGGCTTCCAGATTGTCGGGGTCGCCGCTGCGGACGTCACCTGCCCAGATGTGCATACATTTCACAGTTTCGTCTGTGCATGCCGACAGTACGGCTGCCTGGTTGTTTATCTTGGCCTGAATGGTCTGCTGCCACAGTTGTTTTTTCAATGGCAGTGACGCGTCTATCTGTTTGCGGAAACGTTCGTTCTGCGTCGTGTTGCCATATAGCGGGAGCATCAGTCCTATCGGCATACCTTTGCTGTCGCAAGTGATGAGGGCACAGTTGTTTTCCAGCAACGCTTCCATGACACCGGAAGTAATGGTGATTTGTCTGTTGTCCAGCACCACAACGCCTAAGTCTTCTATCGGTTTGGTGACTTCCGAGCGACGTTTCAACTCTTCCGGAAGCGAAGTGCTGTTTTCTACTTCCGGAAGTTTGATGACCAACTGGGCATTGCGCAAAGACAAGTATGCCGGGTTGCCGAAATAAAGTGTTTTCTTTATCATAATGTCTCGTTGTTGGTTATGTTACCCAATCGGTCTACCCTGATGGGGATGCAGATTTCTTTAATCATTTCGCCAGACCATGCTCGTTGTGCTTTGTTATTACTGCCCAATTCTTCAGTCTGAATAATAGGATTGGCTATATATACAGGAACAAAATGGCATTCATTCCCCGTGCAGCTTACCATTTTATATATACGAGTTCTGTCTATCGGTTGTGTCAGCTTTCCTTGTGCCAGTTCTTCTTTTGTAGGAACATACACCAGGTCATTGGGCGAAAGGACAAATTTTGGAGGGATGCCGTTCCCGTCTTCCGGAGCCGGAGGCAAGCCTCGCTTCTGACGGTTGATAACCTCGTTGAGAGGGATGGTTGCATAGCTTCGCTTGCCTTGTCCCGTCTCGTATATTGCGAAGAAGAGGTTTGTACCTTTGGCTGCCTCTACAAATTTGCTCGACCTGTTGCCTTTTTCCCCCACGGCAAACTTATCGCTTTTCTCGCATATGCGCACTTTGTAGATGGGTTTGTGTGGCCTGCCATTGTTCAGAAGCGCAATGTTTTTGTTCATTTCCTCGATGCCCTCCGCTGAGAATGCCTGCCCGGCATCATCGTTGTATTTTGCCAAGTGGAGGAGCAATATTTCGCGGATGCCCGCATCGGTCACATCTTTTATTTTCTTCTGAGTAAAATCAGAATCCAATGGCTTACGGGTGGCAAAATACCTGTCCTTAGTATCTTTGGAGAAGCGGTATACTTTTATCTTCTTCAGGTCGACGTCTCGCCAGATGTCCGTGTTATCTTCAAAATATTTCTTTATCTGTTTCTCATTACTGCCCTGTGCCAGCAGCTCTTTCAGCTTCTTTTTCAAATCTTTTTCTACGATAATGTTCGGGTTGCCCAACACTTCTTTCAGCGATGCGGTTTTTATCATGCGCAGGTTCACTTCGCCATATACGGTATCCTTATGCAGGGGTTTGCGTATTGCCCAGCTGTCGCCCTTATCCTGCTTTACCGGTTTCTTTTTGCCGTCGGTGTAGCGCTGGTAATAATTTGTAGTTTTGTTGATAACCCGCAGGTTTTGTTTGAAGCTTACGATGATATTCTGCAGTGTATTGTAGACGTCTTGCGTAAATGTATCCCAGGGCTTTCTGATAAACCAGCGGTAATTCCCCTTATCGTCGGTTTTCCGCTTGTCGCACAGCATGTGTTGCAGGTCGTATCGGGAAATCCTGGCATCTTTGTTTGCCCACTCATTGTTGAGATAGTTTACTATATTGCGGTTGGCGCAGGCTATGATTATGGCATCCATGGCGTGGTGGCGGTGGTCGATGCGCTTTTTGTTGAATCCTTTCTGATATTCAAGCGGAATGGCGGGTATCACGTTACCGCTCGCGTTGACAGTGGTGAAGTTGGTGGTGTCCTTCAGTTCGTTTAATCGTTGAAAGCGTGGCAGCACGACTCTGTTCCAGACGTCGTTGATGCCCCAGTCTTTCTTCAGCCTGTCTGTCACGCTGCCGGTGCAGACAATCACGTGTTTTGATGTCTCCTCCTGCTCGCCTTCCTCACGGACAATGTTGGATAGCAGGGCTTTGACCCGCTTGCTGATGTAGCGACTGTCATTCAATTGGCGTGCGATGAACTGATCGGGAATCTCGTCCATGAGCAGTTTCCGCATTTTGGCAGGATTATGCGAATACTTCTCCTTCACAAACTGTTCATACGCCCCTATGGCCTGTATTCTGACCGTCCGTCCTAAGCCCAGAGATACCGCCTGTCCGTGTTTCTTCTTGATGAATTCGTAACCCAGCATATTGCTTTTCTCTTTGTTCACTTCGGCTTCGCAGATAACCTTGTTGCTAAACGAATCGTCAAAATAGCGGGCCTGCGGAATGATGTGCTCTATCTCATAGGCAGGCGTGAACAGTTTGCCCAAAGGTATTATCTCTCCGGTGTATGGGGAACGGTATTTCTGCTCCAGCCAGAGCTTGTAACGCATCACTTCGGAGGTGGTGGGGCGTTTTTTGACATCGGTTTCATTAAACTTGCTGATGATGTCTCTGATGTCATCGTCCACTTTATCCACACTCTTCAGCACATCCTCTTCGTAGATGCGCAGCAAGTCCTGTTGGCTTGGAGAGTAAGGGTGCACATTCTCGATTTCAAATTCGGGATTCATGAATTCCGTCAGCAACGCTTTAATCCGGATATTGGTGTTTTCATTCTTCTGTATCTGTTGGGTAATCTCTTTACGTTTGTCTTTGGGGTTCTTCATTTCGCGTCCCAGCTCCACATGAATTTCATCGATATGCCCTATTTGCTTCCAGATGTCGCGTACCGTACGCAACGTTTCCAGAATGACCTGTTCGACAATAGGGTTGCGCAGCGAATGTTGCTTGAATTCCCGTAGATATTCGTCGATGTCCGATGGCTTCGTCCAGTTACTGATGTCTTTTGCTTCGGAATGCCGGTCATAGACCACGTAGCAAGCCAGCCATAGGGGAAGCCCTTTGAAAGACGATATATCGGTCAGGCTGATTGCTTTCTCCCTTACACGCGTCCGGATATTTTCGTCATACTCGCCTGACACGATTTTGTCGATGCGTGCACGCGTCTGTCCGTCGATGTCATTTTCGTTCCAATATTTCCCCGTACGCATCAGTGGCAACAGCTTTTTGATGGCTTTGGCTGAGTAGGCACCATAGTCTTTCGGGAAAGGAGGTGTGTTTTGAAATTCTTCTATAAAGGAAGTCTCATCAAGCCCTTGCTTCCCGGCAAACGTTTTTAAAGCTTTTCGCAGTTCGTCTTTATCGGAGATGGAGTATAGGATATGCCACAAGGCCTCCTCCCGTTCGCGGTTAAGGAAATCCGCTTCTATACCGGCCTTTTCCAGGCGCCTGAGTATTTTGCTGCGAGTTTCATTGCCGGGATGCTTTTTGTCTTCACCAAAGTTCCAACGGTAATTAGCCCTTTCATTCTTTTTCAGCCCGAGGCATTCGAGAACATCGGCCTGCTTGATAATCTCCTTCCGGCTCAGCCGGTCGAACAGGCCGGCATAGTCGTTTTCGTCTTTCAAAAGACATCTTGTGACGTCTACATCGTAGCTTTTCTGTTCTTTCTGGAATATGCGCAGGTTGGAGATGAATTGCCACAGCCGGAATTCCTGGAACAGCGGGTGCGATTTGGCGATGCATTTCACCTCGTAGTGTCTTTCCTCGCCGGTTTCTCTGTTTGTGACAGAATGACTTTCGTAAGGGCAGTCGGCTATCAGCGACTTTTTGCTCTTCAGCGGACGCTGATAAAACAGTATGTCTTTCACCAGCAGATAAACGAAGTCGCGGCTGCCAATGAGGTTGCGGTGTGCATCATTTTGCGGATACAGCTCATTGATGCATGCCTCGAACAAATCCCTGTCACGGAATTCGGGATGAAATTCTTCTTGTTTTCTCAGAATCTGGAGCAATTCGTCTTCGTAATATTTCCGGTCTATTGTGCGGACCAGCTTTCCTCTGATTTTCTGGCAGGGCATTTGCAGCAGCGTGTCATAAATATAAGCCCCTACAGTCTTCCCGCAGGCGTCCAGCTCATTCTGTGTTTTGGCTTTGACCAATTTCCATTGCTCCTCCCATTCCTGTTCGGTGGGTATTCTGAAACGGCAGCTGAGGGCACCCTCCTCATCATGTTTGTCATTTCCGGCCTTGTCGATGTCGACGGTGACAATAATGTCTTTCGTCTGGCCAATCCAGTCCGGTATTTCTTTCTTGAAAATTTTCCCCTTTTCTCCGTTCTCCAATGAAACGACCAGAACCTTCAGTCCTTTGTAAGTCTGTCCTGTGTCGGTAATGCCGGTGACGGTCTGCCTCTCAAGATATTGTCGTGTGTTGTTGGAGGGACGCTCTGCCTCTTCCTCATCGTCACGCAGATGGTGGTATCCGCGTTTCTGATTGAAATTGAGCAGGATCCAAGCCAGTTCCTCTTTTCGGATTTTCTGCGTCAAGGCCTTCTTGCGCAGGTAGTAGATAGTCCAGTCGTATGGAATTTTCCGTCCGTCGGCCATCAGGTCAGGCCATATGTTATGGAAGTCGGAGAGCATTTCATTGAACGATTCTTGGAAAATGAAATGCGTACATCCTTGTGCATCTTTCTCCCAAGGAAGTTTTGGTTCAGAGCCGGGCAGGAATTTGCCGTAACGGTCCAATTGTCGGGCATAGTGCTCGGGCAAGAATCCTGATGCAGCCAGCACACGGTGCAGTCTTTCACGACGGAGCTTGGCGCGTTCGTACAAGCGGCGTGTTCCCCGGCTTTTTGTCCTGTCTTTTGTCTGCGATGTTGAGTTCCCTTTGTCAAAATCACCCAGAACGGCTGCATCTATAGGGATGATTCTGCTGCCGGCGCATACAATCCTGTCTTTCCGCATTGTTCCGTCCGCGCCATCCGTGCCATTGATTACCGCCCAACCTATGCTGTTGGTCCCGATGTCCAATCCCAAAATATGTTTCGGTTTCATGATGTTTAAGAAGTTAAATAATACTCCAAAGATATAAAATTCTTCGATAACGGTTTTTCTGTCGTTTATATTCTATATTTTTGCCATATAAATTTGAAGCAAGTCACAATAAGGATTATTCCGTTGTGAAAACATCAGGTTCCCTCGTCCTTAACGGGGGATTTTTCATGTTTCTTTTTCTATTATTTCAAACTATAGCAAACAACAAAAAATACAGATTACAAAGAAAATCCAGTAATAATAATTTACCATGTTTCTGGACTTAAAACTTATCCCCTCATCGTAGGCATCACGTCACAGGAACATCGACGAATGTCTTTTTGTAATCTTCGTGG
>CAYXIX010000128.1:0-6867 GCA_964465405.1 uncultured Parabacteroides sp.
TGATTTGGATGCAAAATGGACTTTTGCAGAGGTCTCGAAACGTATTACGAAAAAAGAAATCATCGCAAATATCTGCATCAACAAACGAAGGAGCAACGCCTGGATGGACTCCTTCAGGACGATGCTTAACCGGTTTGATACCTCTGCTTCCAATTGGGAACCTTGGAATTACATAGGGATATTTACTGAATATCCCTTTTATAAAGGTATGATCGGAGATACCGTGAATGTACTTCTTGCGGCAGCGGCTTATAACTTCAAGAGAGTCATGAAGACGCTTGGAAACCTTATTCAAAAAATCCTGCTTTAAAACGAGATTTTTTCAATGCGACGTTGATGCCTGCCGCCCTCATACGTGGCGGTTAAGAATGCATGGACTGTACGGGTTGCCTCTTCGTGAGAGATGAAACGTCCCGGCATGACTAAAACATTCGCATCGTTATGTTCGCGAGCCAAAGAGGCGATTGGCTCTTGCCAACAGAGGGCGGCTCGTATGCCCTGATGCTTATTGAGGGTCATGGCAATGCCGTTTCCTGAACCGCAAATGGCAATTCCCGGATAAACTTCGCCTGCTTCGACAGCCTTTGCGAGTGGATGCGCATAATCGGGATAATCGCAGCTTTCGGCCGAATAGGTTCCGAAATCTTTATATGTTAATCCTTTTTCATCAAGAAGCCGTTTGACAAACTCTTTTAACTCAAATCCTGCATGGTCGCTGCACAAACCGATTGTCTTCATCTCTGTTTCTTATGCTAATAATTCTTTGACTTGGTAGTAGACATTCTCACCTGTGAACCCCAATTTTTCGTCCAATACTTTGTAGGGTGCAGAGAATCCAAACGAATCAAGTCCCCATACTTTCCCGTTTGGACCTACTAAGCCTTCCAATGTGACAGGGAGGCCGGCTGTTAATCCGAACACTTTGCTTCCGGTCGGAATGACAGATTCTTGGTATGTTTTGCTTTGGCTGCGGAACAAACCTTCGGAAGGCACGGATACGATGCGTACACGGATGCCGTCGGTCCGTAAGAGGGCTGCTCCTTCTTCCAATGTTGCCACTTCAGAACCTGAAGCGACCAATATGACGTCAGGATTCGCATCACTCTCGACAATATACGCACCTTTCTCTGCTTGTAAGGCCTCTTGATAGCGGTTGGTATGATAAGGTAGGTCGTGGACTGCCTGACGAGAGAAAATCAATCCTGTGGGAGTCGTGGTGTTTTCCATTGCCATTTTCCACGCAACCGTTGCTTCTGTTACGTCTGCCGGACGAAGGACTAACATTGAGTTCTTTCCCTTATGGTTCTTCAGCTTTTCCATCAGGCGGATTTGTGCTTCCTGCTCGACCGGTTCGTGCGTCGGACCGTCTTCGCCTACACGGAATGCATCGTGCGACCAGATGAATTTCACCGGTAATTCCATCAATGCAGCCATGCGGATAGCCGGTTTCATGTAATCGGAGAAGACGAAGAATGTCCCGCATGCAGCAATGATACCGCCATGAAGCGTCATACCGATGCAAATGCAAGCCATTGTTAATTCAGAAACGCCTGCTTGGAGGAACGCTCCGCTGAAATCTCCTTTTGTGAAGGCGTGGGTTTTCTTCAAGAACCCGTCGGTTTTATCTGAATTGGATAGGTCGGCGGAAGAGACAATCATGTTTTCGATTTTGTCTGCCAATACGCCTAATACGGTTGCTGAGGCTGCCCGTGTCGGCTGATTAGGTTTCTGTTGGATAGATTCCCAATCAATGGTAGGTATGTATCCGGAAAACCATTGTTCCATTTTGGTTGCCAGTTCTGGGTTCGCTTTTGCCCATGCCGCTTTCTCCTCGTACCGTTTACGGACAATTTCTTCAAGTTCTTTGGTTCGTCTGGCATATAGGTCGGCCACTTCGGGGAATATCTGGAAAGGATTTTTCGGGTCTCCGCCCAAGTTCCGTATCGTATCGGGAACGGATACGCCAGCCGCAGAAAGTGGTTGCCCGTGTGTAGACACGCGGTTCTCGCAACTTTTCCATGCGGAATCAACGGAACCTTTCCCCATGATTGTCTTCCCGATAATCAGGGTAGGACGTGCACTCTCTGCCTTCGCTTCGGTCAGTGCCTGACGGATTTGCGCCACGTCGTGTCCGTCTATGGTAATGACTTTCCACCCCCATGCTTCATATTTCATGGCGACATCTTCGTCTGTTACTTCGCTTACGGTAGTTGAAAGTTGGATGTTGTTGGCATCATAGAACATAATCAGGTTATCCAACCCTAATGTCCCGGCGATGCGGCCGGCTCCTTGTGAGATTTCTTCTTGGATACCGCCATCAGAAATATAAGTATAAATCGTTTGATTCATGACATTCCCCAGCCGTGCTTTCAAGAATTTGGCTGCAATGGCAGCCCCGACTGCGTAAGTATGTCCTTGTCCCAACGGGCCGGATGTGTTTTCGATACCTCTTGCCACATCGACTTCGGGATGTCCCGGTGTCACGCTTCCCCATTGGCGGAATGCTTTCAATTCGTCTATGGTGTATTTACCAGCAAGGGCGAGTACTGAATAAAGCATAGGAGACATGTGGCCCGGATCTTGGAAATATCGGTCCCGACCTTCCCACAGGGGATTGCTCGGGTCATATACAAGAAACTCCGAGAACAATATGTTCACGAAGTCTGCTCCCCCCATCGCTCCACCCGGATGTCCGGATTTCGCTTCCTCTACCATCGATGCTGCCAGAATACGGATGTTGTCCGCTGCTCTGTTCATTAATTGGATATCATTCATTTGTGATGCGTATGTTGTATTCTATTTGTTTGCAAAGATAGGGATTCTCTTCGGATTGGCATTCAATCGGTGGAATAAATCGGTACAAGAGGGGACGAATGTACCTTGCGTAGGCTGTTTCGAGTTAGCGGACAAAAAAACAGGCATCGGTCTCATGACCCATGCCTGCCGATGTAGAAACAATTAAAATTTAAAAATCATGAAATACTTGTTCCCTGTGTCACACCAATTTACGTGCGCCGTCGCTAATGACAACGTCATAAAGCTTGGGCTCGTGCCCGAATTTGGCTTTATAAGATTCAAATGCTTCCTTCACGAAAGCGTCATATTTTTCTTCCTTCACTAAATTGATGGTACAACCGCCGAAACCGCCACCCATGACGCGCGAACCGGTCACACCGCATTTTTTCGCTACATTATTCAGGAAGTCAAGTTCCTCACAGCTTACTTCGTAGAGTTTGCTCATTCCGTGATGCGTTTCATACATCTTTTTGCCGACGGTTTCATAATCATCTTTTTCCAATGCGTCGCACACGTCGAGCACGCGTTGAACCTCCTCGATGACATATTCGGCACGCATGTAATCTTCTGCGCTCACGTCGCCTTTCACCTCGTTCAACATATCCATTGTCGCATCACGCAAGAATTCAACTTCCGGATGGTTACGGTGGATTGCTGCTGCTACAGTCTCGCACGATTGGCGACGTTTGTTGTAAGCAGACGAAGCCAGTTCGTGTTTAACAACCGTGTCGAGCAACACCAGCTTGTAGCCTACCGGGTGGAACGGGAAATATTTGTATTCGAGTGAGCGACAATCCAAACGGATCAGACTGCCTTCTTTTCCGAATATGGACGCAAACTGGTCCATGATGCCGCAATTCACGCCACAATAGTTATGTTCCGTTGCCTGTCCGATTTTGGCAAGTTCGAATTTGTCGATGTTCAGGGAGAAAAGGTCGTTCAGCGCAAAAGCGTATGTGCTCTCCAATGCTGCCGACGAAGACATCCCAGCACCCAATGGGACGTTTCCGGCAAAAACCGTGTCGAACCCTTGTATTTGTCCGCCCCGTTTGATGATTTCGCGGCAAACGCCGAAGATGTAACGTGCCCAGCTTGCTTTTGGCGCATCATCTTCGTTCAGCCCGAATTCGGCATAGTCGTCGAGGTCGGAAGCGAAAGCGCGTACCGTGCCTGTCCCGTTCGGTTTGATTTCGGCAATCATCCCTTTGTCGATGGCGCCCGGAAAGACGAAGCCTCCATTGTAATCCGTATGTTCGCCAATCAAATTAATACGTCCCGGAGAGGTATAGACACTGCCCGCTGTTGCGAATAATTCTTGAAATTTATTTCTGATTCTTCCTTGCATAATGATTTGTTTTTATTGATTTAGTTTAATCTACAGGAATATCTTTGTTTACATTCTTGCTGCCGATCAATGCATAGAACAAAAGGTATGCAGCACAGAAGAGAACAACGAAATAGCTTGTCAAGAAACTACCCGTTACATCGGCAACCCATGCTTGCAGAGCGACCATAACTGCACAACCGAAGACCATTGTCATGAATGCACCGGAAGCAATAGAAGTATATTTACCCAATCCTTCGACTGCCAAATTGAAGATACTGCCCCACATGACAGAAGTACAAAGACCTATAAGCAAGAAAGCAAAGATGCCGACAGGTACTTCTGCCCAAATCATGCTCAGGTTTGCCCAATCAATACCCGGAACCTTTACCATCACCTCTGTCGGTGCAAACATACCGAATGCAACCAATACGACACTTGCCGTCGAAACGATAGAAAGCATGGTCTTGCTGGAAATCTTGTTTCCGATCGCACCGCCGATCGAACGTCCGACAAACATAAGCAACCAGTATACAGCCACAATCAAACCAACGATAGTCGCATCCATTCCCAGACCCGGAGTAGCAGCATCAGGAGAGGTTGTCAGATATTGCAAGATATAGGTCGGTGTACCGACTTCAACACTCATATACAAGAAGATGGCTAAGATACCCAATTTAAAGTGCCGGAAAGAGAATGCACTGTATTTGTCGTTGGTCGTACTCTTAACAGCTTCGTTATGTTGATCCGGTTCTTCGATTTTAGAGAAAAGAATGACGATGAATGCAACTACAAAGATTGCTAAGGCAATGAACAGAGCCGGCGTGGCATCTGAGATTTTTGCTTTGGCTGCTTCGCCAATCAGGGCACCCATCAGGATGTAAACGGCTACGGCAGCACAACTGTTGAATGCACCACCGATTTGAATCAATTGGTTTCCTTTGTTGCCGCCTCCACCCAATGTGTTCAACATGGGGTTGACAACCGTGTTCAGCATACACATACAGAAACCGGCAATGAAAGCTCCGATCAGATATACACCGAAACTCTGAATGGAATTCCAACCGCTCATCCATTGCACGAGGATACCGATGATACCGACTATCAAAGCCAGCAAGGCCGTCTTTTTGTATCCGAATTTCTTAATAAGCATACCGGATGGTATTCCCATTACTAAATAGGCAATAAAGTTACCATAGTTACCTACTTGAGCCAACACGTCTGAGGCTCCGAACTGATTTTTTACGATGATCGCCATCGGCGAACAGAGATTCGTGACGAATGCAATCATTGCAAAGAGAGCAATCATGATGATGATTGCACCCCATTGTTTTGCTTGTTGAGTCATAAAGTTTTAATTTTATTGTTATTGATTAGATTATTTTTATTCGACCATGAATTTATAAACTGTTTTGCTTTGGAATGTTTCACCCGGACGTAAGACGACAGAGGGATATTCCGGTTTGTTGGGACTGTCCGGATAGTGTTGCGTTTCGAGGCATAGAGCGGCACGTGTCGGATAGCGTTTGCCGTTCTTCCCGACGAAATTACCCGTCATCCAATTGCCCGTATAAAGCTGTACGCCCGGTTGCGTCGTGTAGCATTCCATGGCGATGCCCGTCTTGGGCGACGAGCAGCGGGCACAAAACGACAACTCGTTTTCCTCTTTCTTTTTTAATATATAAGTATGGTCATATCCTTTCCCGAAATTCAACGCTTCGAAATCCTCATCGATGCGTTCGCCCACCTCATGCGGCGTGCGGAAATCCATCGGCGTTCCCTCGACCGGTGCTTGCGACCCGTAGGGGATGGAGGTCTCATCTGTCGGAAGGTAATAATCGGCGTTGATAGTCAGCAGATGGTCATTGATCGACGGGTCGCCCTGACCGGACAAGTTGAAATAAGAATGGTTGGTCAGGTTCAGGACTGTCGGTTTGCTGGTAACGGCATGGTAGGAAATCACCACCTCGTTTTCATCCGTCAAGTGGTAAACCACCGTAGTGTCCAATTGTCCGGGAAACCCTTCTTCACCGTCGGCTGACGTGTATTTCAGTTCGACCGTTTGGTCGTCTATCTGGTTCACGTCCCAAACGACGGCGTTGAACCCTTTGATGCCTCCATGCAGGCAATTGGGGCCATTATTGATGGGGAGTTGGTAGGTAACACCGTCTAACGTAAATCGGCCGTTGGCGATACGGTTCCCATAACGCCCGCAAATTGCTCCGAAATAGGGCTCTTCGGATACCAAATATTCATCTATGGAGTTATGTCCGGTTACGACGTCGGTTAATCGGCCGTCTCGGTCCGGAACCATTAACGACACGATTTTTGCGCCATAGTTTGTAATGGCGAGTTCTGCACCTTTGCGATTTGCAAGGACGCATAATGTTGTTTCTTTTCCGTCCAACAGCTTGCTGAAGTTTTTGATAGTCAAGCCGGACTGTGTACGTTCGTTCTTCATGCGTGCATATAGTTTCAAAAATTGTTGGTAAAATTACTCTCTTCTTTGTATTCAAGCGATATTTTGGAGATGTTTTAGAGCATAAAAAAAGATTTTTTAGGTACTCTGATTGGAGAGGACTTTGTGAAATAGAGATTCCCTTCCGGGTAGTTGCAGTTACTTTTTTCCTGTATCCATTTTTCCGGAGGGAATGGAGAGTGGGAGCCGGGATGTTTCTTTACCTATAATACAGAAGTGATTTAAACTTTTTGTTTTCGTGAAATTTTCTTTAGTAACAAGACCGCAA
>CAYXIX010000129.1:0-6856 GCA_964465405.1 uncultured Parabacteroides sp.
TTTTTTGTACATTTGTGTGAAAATATATAGGATAGAGAGAATTCGCGATGGAGATATCTTATCAGGAATGGGATGGGAAACGGGTTCCTGAAATCGGCTATTTGTTTCAGAAAGCCTATTGGCATAAGGGGTATGCCACAGAAGCAGCGGTCGCCTGTCGGGAATATGCTTTTCATAAATTGGGATTTGCTGAAGTTTATTCGATTATTAGGAATACCAATGTCGCTTCCCAAAAGGTGGCGATGCGGAATGGAATGAAGCCGGTGGGCAGGCTGGTGAAACATTATCGTAGGGTGGAAATGCCACACTTGATTTATTGTGTGAAATGTAAGCCTTTATTGAATAATCCCTGTTAATATGTCAAATAAATAGTTCATGTATAAGCAATATGTAATAGATTGTCCGTATCTTTGCGACGGAAATAAAGCGTAACACTAATGGAAGTACTTAAGCATGAATGTGGAGTCGCCATGGTTCGGTTGTTGAAACCTTTGGAGTATTACCGCCAAAAATATGGGACTTGGATGTATGGGCTTAACAAACTTTACTTATTAATGGAAAAGCAGCATAATCGAGGACAAGAAGGAGCCGGTTTGGCATGTGTCAAATTGGAGGCCAGTCCGGGAGAGGAATATATGTTTCGGGAACGTGCGTTGGGCACCGGAGCGATTACTGAAATTTTTGCTGCTGTTCATCAACATTATAAAGATTTGTCGCCGGATAAGTTGAATGATCCGTTTTTTGCTAAAGCTAATCTTCCTTTTGCAGGAGAACTTTACATGGGACACCTGCGTTACAGTACGACCGGGAAATCCGGTATTTCCTATGTCCATCCTTTCCTTCGCCGGAATAATTGGAGAATCAAAAATCTGGCACTTTGTGGTAATTTCAATCTAACGAACGTAAAAGAAATTTTTGAAGAGATAACGGCCATTGGCCAGCATCCTCGCGCCTATGCCGATACGTTTATCATGCTGGAGCAGGTGGGGCATGCGTTGGACCGGGAGATTGAACGTTTGTATCAGAAGTACAAGGCAGAAGGCCTGCAAGGCATGGATATCACACATGCGATTGAAGCGCATGTCGATTTGTCGAATGTGTTGAAACGCTGTGCTCCTAAATGGGATGGCGGTTTTGTGATTTGTGGACTGACGGGGAGTGGAGAGACTTTTAGCGTACGGGATCCGTGGGGGATTCGGCCGGCTTTTTATTTTGCGGATGACGAGATTGTGATTTTGGCGAGCGAACGTCCGGTGATACAGACGGTGATGAATGTGCATGTTGAAGATATCCGTGAACTGAATAGGGGAGAGGCTCTTTTTATCAGTAAGGATGGCCGGTGGCGCACGGAACCTATCATGCCTCCTAAGGAAAATAAGGCCTGTTCGTTCGAACGGATTTATTTTTCGCGGGGTAGCGACAAAGATATTTACCGGGAGCGGAAATGTTTAGGGAAGAATCTGGTGCCGGCCGTGTTGAAAGCGGTAGACAATGATTTGAATCATACTGTTTTTTCATTCATACCGAATACGGCAGAGGTGGCTTATTTCGGTTTGCAAGAAGGCTTGAATGAATATCTGAACAAATTGAAGAAAGATTGGATTGCAGACCGGAGCCATTTGCTTCGTGAAGAGGAGTTGGAGCAGATTCTTTCGATACGTGTCCGAACGGAAAAGGTGGCAATTAAGGATATAAAACTTCGGACATTTATTGCGGAAGGGAATAGCCGGAATGATTTGGCAGCACATGTGTATGATATTACGTATGGCAGTCTTGTCCCTTATGTGGATAATTTGGTTGTAATAGATGATAGCATCGTTCGTGGTACGACGCTGCGGCAAAGTATTATTGGCATTCTCGACCGTTTGCATCCGAAGAAGATTGTCATTGTCTCTTCTTCTCCTCAGGTGCGTTATCCGGATTATTACGGCATCGACATGTCGCGGATGAATGAATTTATTGCCTTTAAAGCGGCGGTCGCCCTTTTGAAGGAGCGGGGGATGGAGGCTGTTTTGGTGGATGCTTATAAAAAAGCGAAACAGCAACAGATAAAGGGAAGTTGCCCCACTGAGAATGTGGTAAAGGCAGTTTATGCTCCTTTTTCAGACAAGGATATTTCTGCTAAGATGGCGGACGACTTGCTTACCCCTGTGGGTACGCACGCGAAGGTGGAAATCGTCTATCAGACGCTCGACGGCCTGCATGCCTCTTGCCCGAATCATCCGGGAGACTGGTATTTCAGCGGTGATTACCCGACGCCCGGCGGCATACGGATGGTCAATCAGGCATTTATCGACTACATGGAGACAGAGGAATTGACAATTGACAAGATAAGAATATGAGAAAAGCAGCGACATTGATATTGGATGACGGCACGGAGTTTCACGGCTACGCCTTTGGTGCGGAGCGGCCGGTAGCTGGCGAAGTGGTTTTTAATACGGCGATGACGGGGTATCCGGAGAGCCTGACCGACCCTTCCTATGCGGGGCAGTTGATGGTTTTGACCTATCCGCTGGTCGGAAATTACGGCGTGCCTCCTTTTTCGTTCGAGCCGGACGGGCTGCCTACGTGCATGGAAAGCACGAAGATTCATGCAGAGGCTATCATCGTCTGCGATTATAGCGAGGAGTATAGCCATTGGAATGCTGTCGAAAGTTTGAGTGACTGGCTAAAGCGCGAAGGCATACCGGGTATCACGGGGATTGACACGCGTGCGCTCACGAAGAGGATACGGGAGCATGGGGTAATGACCGGTACATTGACAATGGACGATGGGCAGGTGACGATTGAAACGCCGGACTATGGGAGCATCAATTACGTTGACCGTGTTTCTTGCAAGGAGGTTATCATTTATGATGGCGCTGAAAGGCGTACGTTTGACGTGAATACCCCTGCCGAAGAATTGAATTCCCGAATCTCTCCGCCCGGTTCCCGATTGAAGAAAGTGCTGCTTCTCGATTGCGGGGTGAAAGCCAACATCATCCGCTGTCTTTTGAAACGGGGAGTAGAGGTCATACGTGTCCCGTGGGATTATGATTTCAATCGGTTGGATTATGACGGATTGTTCCTTTCGAATGGTCCGGGAGATCCGGATACATGTGAAACGGCTGTCCTGAATATACGGAAAGCGATTGCCGGGAATCGTCCTATTTGCGGCATTTGTATGGGAAATCAGTTATTGGCAAAAGCAAGCGGTGCGTCGATTTATAAGTTGAAATATGGCCATCGGAGTCATAATCAACCTGTTCGTCAGGTGGGAACCGAACGTTGCTTTGTCACAAGCCAGAATCATGGTTATGCGGTGGATAATGATACGTTGGGGGAGGAGTGGGAACCTCTTTTTATCAATATGAATGACGGGACGAACGAGGGAATCCGCCATAAGACGAAGCCTTTCTTCTCCTCGCAGTTCCATCCGGAGGCGTGCAGCGGCCCGACTGACACGGAGTTTATTTTCGACCGTTTTGTTGGTCTGTTGTAGTACGCTTATGCGGACGACTGCCGCACGGGAATGCAGGAGCGTGCCGCTCCCTGATGCAAGACGGACTCGCCCTCTAAGGCGAGTCGATGCACCTAAATATTCAATAGGAAAAACAGTTCAAGATATGAAAGAAGAGATAAAGAAAGTACTGATACTCGGATCCGGAGCCTTGAAGATTGGCGAGGCGGGCGAGTTTGACTATTCGGGCAGCCAAGCGTTGAAGGCGATTAAAGAGGAAGGCATTCAAACGGTGCTCATCAACCCGAACATTGCGACGGTGCAAACGTCGGAAGGCGTAGCAGATACGGTTTATTTCCTACCCGTTACGCCCTTTTTTGTCGAGAAGGTGATTGCGAAGGAGCGTCCGGACGGCATTTTGCTCGCTTTCGGAGGGCAGACGGCGTTGAACTGCGGCGTCGCGCTTTATCAGCGCGGAGTGCTTGAAAAATATAATGTACATGTGCTTGGTACGCCTGTACAAGCGATTATGGACACGGAAGACCGTGAATTGTTTGTGCATAAATTGGATGAAATCGGAGTGAAAACCATTAAAAGCGAGGCGGTAGAGAATGCGATAGACGCTCGACGAGCTGCCGCAGAATTGGGCTATCCGGTGATTGTCCGTGCGGCGTATGCGTTAGGCGGTTTGGGCTCCGGATTTTGTGACAACGAAGAGGAACTGGATGTCTTGGTTGAAAAGGCCTTTTCTTTCTCTCCTCAGGTATTGATAGAAAAAAGTTTGAAAGGCTGGAAAGAGGTTGAATATGAAGTGGTACGCGATCGTTTTGACAACTGTATTACGGTTTGTAATATGGAAAACTTCGATCCGTTGGGGATTCATACAGGTGAATCGATTGTGATTGCCCCTTCGCAGACGCTTTCTAACCGTGATTATCATAAGTTGCGTGAGTTGGCCATTCGTATTATCCGCCATATCGGTATTGTGGGCGAGTGTAACGTGCAGTATGCTTATGACCCTGAGTCTGAAGATTACCGCGTCATTGAGGTGAACGCCCGCTTGTCGCGCTCTTCGGCGCTGGCATCGAAAGCAACTGGATATCCGTTGGCGTTTGTTGCGGCTAAATTGGGATTGGGATATGGATTGTTCGACTTGAAAAACTCTGTCACCAAAACGACAAGCGCATTCTTCGAGCCTGCATTGGACTATGTGGTCTGTAAGATTCCGCGCTGGGACTTGGGTAAGTTTCATGGAGTTGCCCGTGAATTGGGCTCAAGCATGAAGTCGGTCGGAGAGGTCATGGCGATTGGTCGCACTTTTGAAGAGGCGATTCAAAAAGGATTGCGCATGATTGGGCAAGGAATGCATGGCTTTGTAGAGAATAAGGAGCTGGTGATTCCCGATATCGACAAGGCGCTGCATGAACCGACCGATATGCGCATCTTCGTTATCTCGAAGGCTTTCCGAGCCGGATATACAGTCGATCAGATACATGATTTGACCAAGATCGACCGTTGGTTCCTGCAAAAGCTTTATGGAATTATGTGTACCGATAAAGAGTTGAGGCAATTGACAATTAAAGAAAGAGCGGGTAGCCATTCTAATTGCCCATTGTCGGTTGGCAATTGTCAATTGCTTCGTCGTGCGAAGGTGCAAGGGTTTTCAGACTTTCAGATTGCCCGTGCATTGGGGCTGGATGAGGATATAGAAAAAGGAATGATGCAGGTTCGTCAATACCGGAAAACGCACGGTATAGTCCCGGTTGTCAAGCAAATTGACACATTGGGCGCCGAATATCCGGCACAAACCAATTATCTGTATCTGACCTATAGCGGTACGGAAAATGATGTTCAATATGTCGGAGACCATCGTTCGATTGTGGTTTTAGGCTCTGGTGCCTATCGGATAGGTAGCTCTGTCGAGTTCGACTGGTGTGGCGTACAGGCTTTGAATACTATTCGCAAGGAGGGGTGGCGTTCGGTCATGATCAATTATAATCCGGAGACAGTCTCGACAGATTATGATATGTGCGACCGGTTGTATTTTGATGAATTGACGTTCGAGCGTGTGATGGATATTCTGGAACTGGAAAATCCTTATGGGGTAATTGTCTCTACGGGTGGACAGATTCCGAATAACTTGGCTATGCGTCTTGACGAACAACAGGTGAATATATTGGGTACATCGGCAAAGAGTATTGACAATGCAGAAGACCGTGAGAAATTTTCGGCCATGTTGGATCGCATAAGGGTCGACCAACCTCGTTGGAAGGAACTTTCGTCAATGGATGATATCAACCGGTTTGTGGCCGAAGTAGGCTTCCCGGTGTTGGTACGCCCAAGCTACGTGTTGAGTGGTGCAGCGATGAATGTCTGCTCCAATCAGGATGAACTGGAACGCTTTTTGCAGCTCGCGGCGAATGTCTCACAGAAGCATCCGGTTGTCGTGAGCCAGTTTATCGAACACGCAAAAGAGGTGGAAATGGATGCGGTGGCAGATAAAGGTGAAATCGTTATGTATGCAATATCTGAACATATAGAGTTTGCAGGCGTTCACTCGGGTGATGCGACTATCCAATTCCCGGCGCAGAAATTGTACGTGGAAACCGTCCGGCGTATTAAACGCATCAGTAAATTGATTGCTAAAGAGTTGAATATTTCCGGCCCGTTTAATATCCAATATTTGGCAAAAGGGAATGAGATTAAGGTGATAGAGTGCAACCTTCGTGCCAGCCGTTCTTTCCCGTTTGTCAGCAAGGTCTTGAAGATTAATTTCATTGAATTGGCGACTCGGATTATGCTGGGATTACCCGTTGAGAAGCCAAATAAAAATGAATTTGATTTGGATTATGTGGGGATAAAGGCTTCTCAATTCTCATTTAATCGTTTGCAAAAGGCGGATCCTGTTTTGGGGGTAGATATGGCTTCGACGGGTGAAGTCGGTTGCATTGGCGACGATGTTTCGGAGGCTATTCTAAAGAGTATGCTTTCTGTGGGACTGCGTATTCCTGAAAAGAATATTTTACTTTCAACCGGTAGTGCCAAACAGAAAGTGGATATGTTGGATGCGGCTAAGATGTTGACAGCAAAAGGGTATAATTTGTTTGCAACAGGAGGTACATATCGTTTCCTGCAAGAAAATGGCGTACCCAGTACATTGGTCTATTGGCCAAGCGAAGAGGGGAAGGAACCACAAGCGCTTACGATGCTCCATGAACGGAAGATAGATATGGTTGTGAATATCCCCCGAGACCTTTCGGTCGGAGAGTTGACTAACGGTTACAAAATCCGCCGTGCAGCCATTGATTTGAATATTCCACTGATAACGAATGCTCGACTGGCAAGTGCTTTTATTGAAGCTTTTTGTACGCTTACTATGGATGATATTCAAATTCGAAGTTGGCAGGAATATAAATA
>CAYXIX010000130.1:0-6796 GCA_964465405.1 uncultured Parabacteroides sp.
AAAAAATACCTGCCGAGTAAATCCACTTTCCCGCCAGGCAAATCCGGTTTCCCGGAATGTATAAGATGCTGTCTGTGTATTTTCCCGGTTCGATACAATAAACGTTCATTTATTCAGTTATTAAGTTACGAACAATAAACAGATGGAAATAGACTATGATCAGTAAAATGAGAATTCGTGTATGGTTGATTATATTATGTAGTGGCTTATTGGCTGCCGGGAACATGCGGGGGCAGGAGGTCTCTTCGTCGTTGCTCGAGATGGCGGTGCCTTCGTTGCAGATTGCACCGGATGCGCGCGGTGGCGGTATGGGCGACATGGGGGTTGCGACCTTGCCTGATGTGAACTCGCAGTATTGGAATGCAGCGAAATATGCTTTCATGGGAAGTAAAGCCGGTGTGGCACTCTCTTATACTCCTTGGCTCAGGAAGTTGGTCAACGATGTGGCATTGGTCAATATGTCGGGCTATTACAAATTGGGGAATAACGATTTGCAAGCAGTCAGTGCTTCGCTGCGTTATTTCTCGTTGGGCGATGTGCAGATTTGGGAGAATGTGGGCGATGTCCCTTACGGTGTGAATCCGTATGAGATGGCGTTGGATGTGGCTTATAGCCGGAAGCTATCCGAGTCCTATTCGATGGCGGTCACCTTGCGTTACATCCGTTCGGATATGGGAACGGATAACGACGAACGCTACGCGGGGAATGCTTTTGCGGCAGATATTTCCGGTTATCTGGAGAAATATGTCATACTGGGGAAAGCCGAGTCGCTGTGGAGCTTTGGCTTCAACCTGTCTAATATAGGGAGTAAGATTTCGTATGACGGCGGAGGGACGAACAATTACCTGCCGGCGAAACTGGCTATTGGGACCGGGTTGCTTTATCCACTTGACGATTATAACCAGATTGGGGTGTATGTGGATATAAGCAAATTTCTGGTTCCTTATGCGCCTCAGCAACGCGAGGAAGAGACTGACGAGGAGTTTGAGCAGCGGCAGGATGACTACCGTTCGTGGTCGAGTATTACGGGTATGTTCAAGTCGTTTACCGACTCGCCCAACGGTTTGCTGAAGGAGATTATGGTGTCAGTCGGATTGGAATATAGCTACAACCAGCAGTTTTTTGTGCGCGGCGGTTATTTCTATGAGAACGAATATGTCGGCAATCGTAAATATTTCTCATTCGGCGCGGGTTTCCGCATGAGTGTATTCCAGCTGGATGCAGCCTATCTGGTGAGTACGATTCAGAACAACCCGTTGGACCAAACGCTCCGTTTTTCGCTTTCATTCGACATGGACGGCATCAAAAATCTGTTTCAATAAAAACGCGGAAGGATGAAAATACGGGTAGGGTTTGGTTATGACGTGCATGCGCTGGTTCCCGGCCGGGAATTGTGGTTGGGCGGTGTGCGGATTGCCTATGAGAAAGGATTGCTGGGGCACAGCGATGCCGATGTGTTGATTCATGCCATCTGCGACGCGCTGCTGGGAGCGGCCGATATGCGGGACATTGGGTTCCATTTCCCCGACACGGCGGTCGAATATGCCGGTATCGACAGCAAAGTGTTACTCCGCGAGACAATGCGGTTGCTTCGCGAAAGTGGGTATGAATTGGGTAATATCGATGCGACGGTGGCTGCCGAGCGGCCGAAATTGAATCCCCATATTCCGGAAATGAAACGCTTGCTGGCCGAAGTGTTGCAGGTTGAGGAGGGGGATATTTCCATCAAGGCAACCACTACGGAAAAGCTGGGATTCACGGGCCGGCAAGAGGGCATAGCCGCCTATGCGACCGTTTTAATTCAAAAATAGTATTCGTCTGTCGCTATGTCCGGCATCCCTAACAATTTATCGGATATCCGGATAGGGATTTACATATTAAATGTTTACCTTTGCAACCGTTTGATTCGTGTTAAAAGATAAGAGAAAAAATTATACGTATAACAAGCATGAAAAAATACAGATTAATCAACAACGTGTTGGGATGGATTGTGTTTGCAATCGCCTCAGCCGTTTATCTGATGACAATTGAGCCTACAGCCAGTTTCTGGGATTGTGGCGAGTTTATCGCTTCGGCATATAAATTGGAAGTAGGTCATCCGCCCGGAGCGCCGTTCTTTATGTTGACTGCCAACCTGTTTACGCAGTTGGCCTCTGATCCGTCCGGCGTGGCGAAAATGGTGAATAGCATGTCTGCTTTGTTCAGTGGGCTGACAATTCTGTTTTTGTTTTGGACAATTACGCATTTGGCTCGTAAAGTGATTGTCGTTGGGAACGAAGTTCCTTCTGCCGGACAGATGCTGACCATCATGGGGAGTGGCCTGGTGGGGGCATTGGCATTTACCTTTAGCGATACGTTTTGGTTCAGTGCTGTGGAAGGGGAGGTATATGCTTACTCGTCTCTTTTTACGGCAGTCGTTTTCTGGTTGATTCTGAAATGGGAAGAGGTGGCAGACCAGCCGCATGCTGACCGCTGGATCGTGCTGATTGCCTATTTGATGGGATTGAGTATCGGTGTCCACCTGTTGAACCTGCTGTGTATCCCGGCCATAGTGCTGGTCTATTATTACAAGAAATGTGCGCACCCGACCATGAAGGGGACGATTGTTGCTTTGCTGGTCTCTTTTGTCATTATCGTCTTGATGATGTATGGCGTTGTGCAAGGGTTGGTAGAAGTCTGCGGCTATTTTGAGTTGTTCTTCGTCAATGTCTTGAGGATGCCTTACAACTCCGGCGTATTTGCGTATGTGCTTGTTGTTGCAAGCGTGTTGATTTGGTCTATCTGGGAGACGATGCGTGATGAGATTCACCCGACGCGCATGAAGGTTGCTTTTATCTTGTCGGTGGTGTTGATTGGCGTACCTTTTATAGGAAGTGGATATGTGATTGCTGTTCTGTTGACGGCTGCATTAACATGGTATTTGTTCAGAAGCAAATCGTTGAATATAAAAATGCTGAACACGGTGTTGGTCTGCTTGCTGGTTGTTGTGGTCGGCTATTCGTCATACGCGTTGACTTTGATTCGGGCAACGGCAGACACGCCGATGAACCAGAATGCGCCGAGCGACATTTTTACGTTGCGCACCTACTTGGCGCGCGAGCAATACGGACAGACACCGTTGCTGTATGGGCAGACCTACGTTTCCGAAGTGCAGCGCAAGAATGAGGGTGGAAACTGCGTCCCGGTCACCAAGCAGGGCGAACCGACGTGGAGCCGTGTAATCAAGAAAGACCCGAACGAGAAAGACCGTTATTATATCTCCCGCTATAATCAGGAATATCAGTATGTGGATGAGCTGAATATGCTTTTCCCGCGTATGTATAGCAGCGACCCACGACACATCGATGCCTATAAGGAATGGGCGCAAGTGAAAGGTGAACCAGTCCGCTATAATTATTGTGGGGAGATGAAGACCGCAATGAAGCCTACCTTTGCGGAAAATTTGCGTTTCTTCTTCAGTTATCAGGTGAATTTCATGTATTGGCGTTATTTCATGTGGAATTTTTCCGGCCGGCAGAATGATATTCAGGGAAATGGCGAGGTACTGAATGGAAACTGGATTACCGGTATTCCGTTTATTGATACTGTTTTGGTCGGTCCGCAAGACAATATGCCGAATGACATCGCCAACAATAAGGGACATAATGTCTATTATATGCTTCCCCTGCTGCTGGGTATCTTGGGCTTGTTCTTTCAGGCTTATTCCGGCGATAAGGGTATCCAGTCGTTTTGGGTTACTTTCTTCCTGTTCTTCATGACTGGATTGGCGGTTGTGCTGTATCTGAACCAGACGCCTTACCAACCGCGTGAACGGGATTATGCGTATGCCGGTTCGTTCTATGCGTTCTGTATTTGGATTGGATTTGGTGTGGCGGCATTGTCAAAAGAGCTGGAGCGTTTCGGAAAACTGAATCCGGTGATTGCCGGTTCGGTGGCGACACTGTTATGCCTGTTTGTGCCGATTCAAATGGCTGGGCAGAACTGGGACGACCATGACCGTTCGGGACGCTACGTTTGTCGGGATTTCGGAAGTAACTATTTGCAGTCGTGCGAACCGAACGCCGTGCTGTTTACGAATGGCGACAACGATACCTTCCCGTTGTGGTATGCGCAAGAGGTAGAAGGCATTCGCACGGATGTCCGCGTTTGCAACACGAGCTATCTGCAAACAGACTGGTACATCGACCAGATGAAGAAGCAGGCCTACGAATCGGCTCCGCTGCCGATTACTTGGACGCGTGAGCAATATGTTCAAGGTACGCGTGATGTGGCTTATATCATTCCTTTGACCAAAGACTCGGTTGATTTGGATACGGCGCTGAAATTTGTGCGCAGTGATGACCCGAAGTTCAAAAAGATACCGGGTATCAGTCAGGAATTGGACTACATTCCGGCAGACAAGTTGTATTATCAGGTCGATTCTGTAGCCGGAGCGAAAGCGTTGGGTGGTCATACGGCAGGCATGGTCGATAAGATGGTGATTGATCTTTCGGGAAAGAATGCATTGGGTAAGCAAGAGCTGACAATTCTGGATATGTTGCAGACAAATGGTTTCGAACGTCCGATGTATTATGCGATGACCGTGAGTCCGGATCAATTTATCAATTTGAGCGGCTATTTTGAGCAGACCGGTTTGGCTTATCAGATTGTTCCGAAGAAAGCCGGTATGCAACCGAACACCGAGAAGATGTATGACAATGTGATGAACAAATTCAAATGGGGCGGTGTAGATAAGCCGGGCATTTATATCGACGAGAACACGATGCGCATGTGCAAGAGCTATCGGCAGTTTGTCTTCAATAAGCTGGCTGAATCGCTGGTGAAAGAGGGTAAAAACGATAAAGCGTTGAAAGTGCTGGATAAATGTATGCAGGTATTGCCGCCAGAGAATGTCCCGTTGGATTACACCGGGCTTTCAACCGGAGAGTTGTATTACGTATTGGGGCAAAAGGAAAAGGCCGAGCAAATCTTTGCTGCTATTGCCGACAACGCCATGCGTAATATTAACTGGTTCTTCCGCCTGAATGCTGTCCAGCTGGCTACTGTAACGGCTGAACTGGAACATAATTTGGCAGTGATGAAACAGGTTTTGATTGTCAACAAACATTACAATCCTGAATTCAACAAGAAGTATCAGGAGGAATTTGATAATTATCGGATGGCTTATAGTTCGGTACGTAAAGAGTAACTATGTTTATAGAACAACCTCCTTGGTTTTACAGGGTTTTGTTTCCGGGGGTAATCTGGAGGATTCCGGCGAAGAAGAAGTGTGTGTATCTCACTTTTGACGATGGCCCTATCCCCGAGGTTACCCCTTGGGTTTTGGATGTACTGGACCGGTATGGCATCAAAGCCACCTTCTTTTGCGTGGGCGATAATGTGCGCAAGCATCCGGACGTATTCCGGATGGTGTTGGAGCGAGGGCATCGGGTCGGTAATCACACCTTTAACCATATTCAAGGCATTTGCTTTTGGACACAGAATTATCTGAAGAATGTGGAAAAGGCGGCTGACTATATTCCCAGCAACCTGTTCCGCCCGCCTCACGGGCACATGCGTCTGCCGCAGGTACTGGCGTTGCACCGACGGTATCAGATTGTCATGTGGGACGTGGTGACGCGCGATTACAGTCCGCACATGACGCCGAATGGTGTTTTTAATGTTGTCCAAAGGTACACGCGAAACGGTTCGGTAATTGTTTTCCACGATTCGCTGAAAGCGGAGAAGAATATGCGCGAAGCGATGCCGCGTGCCATTGAATGGTTACTGGCACAAGGGTATGAATTCAAGGTTTTCGATTCCAAGTAGGAGGATGCTTTCATCTCGGTTGGTCAAAGAAAAAGCGAAGGCGCTCGGTTTTTCAGCATGCGGCCTTGCTCCGGTAGGAGAGACGGAGAGCGAAGCCGGTTATCTGGAACAATGGCTGGCGGCGAAATGCCACGCAGGAATGACATATATGGAAAACCACCGGACCATCCGCTTGAATCCGGGCAGATTGTTGGAAGGTGCAAAGAGCGTGATTTCTGTCGCTCTGAGCTATTATCCTAAGCAGAAACTACCGGCCGACGTCCCGCATATTGCCTATTATGCCTATGGCCGGGATTATCACGACGTCATGAAGGAAATGTTGCGGAAGCTGTGGCGTGAACTAATGGCTGCCGAGCCAAAAAAAACGGGACGGGAACTGTTGGCGGTTCGCTTCTGCACCGACTCTGCGCCGATTCTGGAGCGCTATTGGGCCTGGAAAGCCGGTCTGGGTTGGATTGGCAAAAACACGAATCTGATTATACCCGGAAAGGGTTCCTTTTTCTTTTTAGGCGAAATCGTGACGGTTTGGGAAGCAGATTACTATGACATCCCGCAGAAGAACCGTTGTGGCACTTGCACACGTTGCTTGGATGCCTGTCCGACAAAGGCGCTCGAAGCTCCCCGTCATCTGAACGCCGCGAAATGCCTCTCTTACCTGACCATCGAACATCGGGGCGAAATTCCGGCCGAACAGGCTGCTTGTTTGGGGAACCGTCTGTTTGGCTGCGATACCTGCCAGGATGTATGCCCGTGGAACCGTTTCGCTACACCTACCGAAGTGGATGCCTTTCATCCGTCAGAGGCCTTTTCCTCCTTGACGCGTGCCGGGATAGCAACCATGAACGAAGACGATTACCGCCGTATTTTTGCCCATTCACCCGTGAAAAGAGCCAAATACAGCGGACTGATGCGCACGCGCGAGGTGTGGGAAAATTCTCTTGAAGTTCAAAACGTGTCATTAAACGATTAAATGCTTGTTTTTAATAGA
>CAYXIX010000131.1:0-6781 GCA_964465405.1 uncultured Parabacteroides sp.
GCGATTTTCAAAACAATAAAATATGACAACAATGAAAAAGAACATGATAAAAAAAACAGTTTATCTATTAATTATATCCGTATATATCTGTGTTTCGTCATGTGCCGATTATTTGGATGTATCTAAGGAATTGGCAGACCAGTTGAACAAAGATGAGGTATTTTCCAACGCTACCTATCTTCAAGGTTGGTATGCTGATATTTATTCGACTGTTCCCAACTATTCGGAAACGGGTTTGGATATCCAAAATGGAGGAGGTTTTTATGGCTCATGGGCGATTCTTTCCGGAGAATTGGTGTGTGCCAATCCGAATGTTTTGACGTATGGGCAGAATACTTACAATGCGATCAACTCTCCTTTTCATCGCTGGGCTAGTTGTTACAGGGAAATCCGTCAAGGAATGATTTTTTTAGAGCGTGCACCTGAATCTTTAGGAAGTCCTGCAGACCAATCCGGTTACATTTCGGTTGAAGAAATGAACCGAATGAAAGCCGATGTTATTTATATGATTGCCTATAATTATTTCTTGATGTTTGAGTTATACGGACCTACGCCAATCGTTAAGGAAATAGCCGATCCTGAAGATCAAAATATTGACTACGAACGTGCATCGGTAGACGAAATGGTTAATCATATAGATAGCTTGTTAGGAGTAGTAATTGACGGAGAGTATAAAGATTATTTACCGGAAACACTTAAGACCGGTAGCGGGGCAGACTATGATCATGATAACTCGAAGTATGATTTGATTAATATCTTACGTCCAACGAAAGCTGCAGCACTTGCCCTTCGCGCCCGTCTTTGGGTATATGCGGCTTCACCTCTTTTTAATGGGGGATACGAAGAGGCGTTATCAACCACGAACAAAGATGGGAAACGGCTTTTTCCGGATTATGACGCAAGCAAATGGGTAACAGCCAAGGAGCATTTGGAAAATCTGCTTGAGTTTGCCCATGCAAATGGAATGAGTCTGTATGAAGCGAAGCCCGACGAGAATGGCATTGTTGACCCTAACTTGTCAATCTATGAACTGTTCCAATATTATAATGATGAAATTCTGTGGGCAACAGGAAACAATGATTATAATAACTGTACCTCCAAAATGGAAGCAAGAACAACGCCCGGTGATATTCCTTCCGGTATGGGAAATGTTGGTTTTTACCAGAATATTGTAGATTTATTCTTTACAGATAAAGGATTAGACATTAAAGAAGATCCGGATTATAACGAAGACGGTTTTACGGACTATGTAAATGTATGCAATGAAACCCAACATGTAGATAAACACATATTCAACGGGTATGTCAATAGGGAACCTCGTTTTTACGCAGCTGTCACTTATGAAGGGAAGAGTTGGCATAAACAAAGAGACAATACAAACTATAAAGATTTTGGAGCCTATTTCAGTCAGGGAGGGAAAGGTTACCTGGACAATACGATGTATGCTCGTGCGGGTTACTTGTTATATAAATTCAATAATCGGACGCTGTTAAACGTTGGTTCCAATACCAAGCAATGGGGACGACCATGGATTTTGTTCCGTTTGGCAGATTTCTATTTGTACTATGCGGAAGTATGTAACGAAATCAATCCTTCAGACCCCAATATCATCAGCTATTTGGATGCCGTACGTAGACGTGCCGGTGTTCCCGGTTATCAAGAATTGCAGCAACAAGGCTGGAAAAATATCATCGGGGATCAGGAAATGCAACGTGAAGCCATCCGTCGCGAACGTATCATTGAAATGATAGGTGAAGGGAATTACTATTTTGATACGCACCGTTGGATGACAGCCGGGTATTCTATTGATGAATCGGGTAACATGATAGAAAACAATGATGATAAACAAATTTTGCGGACAGGTATGGATATCAGTCAAAAGGCAGCGGAATTCAATAGTTATGGCATCCCGACGGAGTTTTTAGACAATATAGGAGTTGGTTCCTATTATAATCGGATTGTTGTAGATCGTTATCCATGGAGCAAAGCAATGTTGTTTTATCCTGTACCATATAATGAAATGCAGAAAAGCGAATTGCTTGTTCAAAATCCGCTTTGGTAAAAAAGTTCTTATGTCTCTTTCACGCAAGGAAAAGAATTGCGTGAAGCGATTGTTAAGACATCTGTTGAAATCTTGGGCGAAAAGGCAAACCTTGTTTGGCCAGTTCTGAATCGAGTACTTATGCAGTACTGTATAGCGTCTTCATATTGCATTGTATGGAGTGTCTATACAGTACTGTATTGTGTAAATTATCAGCGCCCACCAAAAATAGAAATACTTTGAAATATTTGAAAGCTAATTTGTTATAAGCACTTTTTCTTCTTATTTGAGGGAAAAACAATATATGCTTCGATCGATAGCCTTGAACGGCATGCCCATTATTGTATTTCGGGTCAATGGTTGAAACTCGGGAAATTGACACTTCCCTTTCTTTTTTATCCGTAAGTTGAATAATAAACATGAGGTTTTGTAGTTGATATGCAAACGAACATAATAATAAAAATAGCAGATAAATGAAAACAGGAAAATTGATTTGGATGTTGGCATTCCTGATTGGGATTGCCGGCGTTTCGCAGGCTGCGAAATGGAAAGCGAAGCATAGGCCGTCCGATGAAGCAGGTATTCAAATAAGGATTGGAACGACAAATAGTTGAAAACAAAAAAGGCATGCCCTAAAAGCATGCCTCATTTATCTGATTGGAAACAGTCATTAATAGTTCTGTTTCATGGGCTCGAAGAAGGCTTGCGGATGCGCACATGCAGGGCATGTTACCGGAGCTTTCTTCCCTTCGAACACGAAACCGCAGTTGCGGCATTGCCATTTGATGGCTTCCTCTTTCTCGAATACTTTGCCTGCTTCGAGGTTGGCCAGCAGTTTGCGGTAACGGATTTCATGCTCGACTTCTACTTTAGCAATCATGCGGAAGACGACTGCGATTTCTTTAAAACCTTCTTCTTCGGCGATGTCGGCAAAAATCGGGTACATTTCTGTCCATTCTTCGTTTTCGCCATCTGCCGCTGCTGCAAGGTTTTCAGCGGTTGTCCCGATTACACCGGCCGGATAGGCAGCGGTAATTTCGAGCTTACCTCCTTCCAAAAACTTGAAGAAACGTTTCGCGTGTTCCTTCTCTTGTTCAGCTGTCTCCATGAAGACACCAGCAATTTGTTCATACCCCTCTTTTTTTGCTACGCTTGCAAAGAACGTATAACGACTTCTTGCTTGTGATTCGCCTGCGAAAGATATCAGCAGGTTTTGTTCTGTACGGGTTCCTTTAATACTTTTTTCCATGTTGCTAATTATGTAATGAATGAATACTATGATTTTGTTTGTTCTTTATTAAGAACGTTCAAAGGTAACCATTTGTTTTCGGATAAGGCAAATTTATGGGTAAAGAATTATTCTATAAGGAGATAGATGTCATTTATAAAAGGATTCTCCGGTATAAACTAATCTGCTCACAATCGTGAGCAGATTAGTTTGTGCCGGGAGCCGGATGAGTCGGCGGGTAATTCCCGGTTTATCCGTTCTTCAACACATCCTCTTTGTCCGGAGCGTCAGGCTCGGGTGTCGACGCCGGGTCGAACGGGTTGAAATAGTAGATTCCTTGCGTGTCGAGATACTGTAGGAACAGGGGCAGTTTTTGCATGAAAAGGCTGCATTCTTTCGACTTGGCTGGCGTCCATGCCGATTCTGCGACAGCCGTGAGGCGCGGGAATGTCATGAAGTCGAGCCGTTTTTCGTCGGCCACACGTTCTGTCCAAAGCGAGAGCTGGAGCCCCATAATCTGGTCTTCATAGCCGCGTGCCAGGTGCCAGATGGGCTCGGGGAAACGGTAGATGTATTCAATCGGGTTGTAGCCTCCCCATTGCCGTCCGACCTTGTGCGAACCATATTGAACAAAATCGCCATACAGCGGGCGGCGCGGTGTCATGATGACCCGGTAGCCGTTTTCGAGTGCCTTCACCAGTTGATGTTTCCGGTCGTGACGCCACCACATGACGACGGCTTTCTCGGGCGAAACGCCGGCGTCGACAATCTCGTCCCAGCCAATCATGATTTTGCCTTTGGAGGCAACCAAGTCTGCCGCCCGACGGACGAAATAGTGCTCCAGTCCGACCTCGTTCCCCAGCCCTTTGTCTTTGATGAACTGCTGGATTTCCGGGTCGGTAAACCAGCTTTGGTTGCCATAGTGCACCTCGTCGCCGCCGATGTGGATGTAGGGCGACGGGAAGAGGGCGACGATTTCGTCCAACACGTTGCTGATAAATTCGAACGTCTCCTCCTTGCAAGGATGGAAGGTGAAGTGCAGCCATTTGCCTTCGCCCCCGCCTGAGATTTCCGGATAGGAGCGGCAGACGGCCGTCGCGTGTCCCGGCATATCGAATTCGGGAACCACCATGATGTGTCGTTCGGCGGCATAGGCGACAATCTCCTTGATTTCTTCCTGCGTATAATAGGTCGCCGGAGCGGCGGGGTCATGCCAGTTGCCGACAGCCCCTTCGGTCGTCAGTTTCGGATAACGTTTGATTTCGATGCGCCAACCCGGTTCGTCGGTCAGATGCCAGTGGAAGACGTTGAGGCGCAGCGAAGCCATGATGTCCAGATACTGTTTCACCTTTTCTTTGCCGAAAAAGTGACGGCTTTCGTCGAGCATGAAACCGCGCCAGCCAAAGCGAGGTTGGTCTTGGATATGGCAGGCCCGCACGTTGCCTTTGCCGAAGCGGGCAAGTTGCAACAGGGCTTCTTTGGCATAAAACAGCCCCGATTCGGAAGCGGCTTGCAGGTAAATCTGTTCGGGAGTTACGGTGAGCTGATAACTTTCGTCGGGTATTCCCTGCTCTTTCCGCAGTTCGATGCGGATGGTTCCGGTAGCTGTCTGGGGTTGTTTGTCGATTGCCTTTAGCTCCTCTTTCAGCTTTTGGGCCAATTCGTCCGCATAGCCGCCATTCCCTTGAATCTGAATCCCTTCGCCAATCAGGAACGAACCTTTGGAGAGTCGCTCTTTTGCCGGTGTCGGGAATAGAGGCAACTGTGCCACAGCCGGCAAAGCGAGAAATACGAGTAATGTGCTTAAATAAATTAGTTTTCGCATAGTGTGTATTTTATGATGAATTAGGATGGCAAATATATGGATAATTTGCCTCTTGTGACTCGGATAACGGGATTGTCTAAGGTTAAAAAATATTACACTCAGGATAAATCGGTTTACATAAGGCGTAAACGAATTTAGGCAGGCAAGGTAAATCCGTTTACCCGGAGCGTAGAAAAACCTGTTCCTCGAGTAAGGTTTTCGGGTGGTTTTGAACGGACTGACGTGAAAAAGGGAACGCGGATAACACAGACGGAGCGGATGAACGCAGATTTTTTGTTTTGATATGTACGCACATGAGAAATAGCCTAAACCAAGAATCTTTTTTGTTGGTTTTGTAGCTGTAAATAAGCAAATTAGGGGATGATTAAAAAGTGTAAAATGACGAATGAAAACGGTGGTTATTTTGCAGTAACTGGGTCTACTACAACACTTACAAATGTAGAGGCAGATGTAAAATTCACTGTTAATATTAGGAACAAAATTTGTATTAACTAGTGCTTATTCAACCTCAGATACTGTAGGCAGCAGAGCGACTACAACAACTATTGATGTCATCCGTGCAAAAGCAAAAGATGCTCAAGGACGTGACCAATATTTGCGTGTAGATACGGCAGTATATGAAGGAAGCGATAGTTATAAATTGAAATTGGATATATTGACTACAGATGCTTCCGGTGCTATTGTTGCTGCTCCAAAAGCTGTAATCCAGTCCTATGCATTCGGTATCAATTATGCTTATGTAGCGGATTCAGTGTCTATTTATCCTGTGTATAATCTTGAGAAAGATGTAAATTGGTCTGATTCTTCGACAGTGAAGATTAGCGCAAATTCTTCAACTGGTAATGTTGTCGCTATCAAACAATTCTCTACTGCTAAAGAATTGACAATTGTACCAATCGCAGAGGTTAATGCCAACGCTAAATACACCTTTGGTGATATTACTCCGAATGGTGGTGTAGCTGAATTTACAGATGGCGCAAGCTATTATATAATGCGTTCGAACAATGCTGCGAATGACAACAATGGCAAGTTCATGGCAACTGATTTCTATGGCGTTGAAATTTATGCAGACTCAGCTTATTATCTGCCGGCAACTCAGTGGACAGTGAAAGAAGTTGCAACAGGAACTTACACGATTAAGAACCGTGAAACAGGTGTAGATTTGGTAGCTTCAACAGGTGAAGTTCTGTACACAGGTGAAAATGGCAAGGTAGCGTTGAATACAACAGATACCGTAACCTTTATCTCGGTTCCTGCTTTGGCAAACAACAAATATCTGGGTTATCTGAATCTGGAAGAAAAAGATTATCGTAACAACGCTTATTCTATCAGCTTCACAGATTATAACGACATCACGACTAATTCATCAATATAAGGCCCGTCTGCATCTGTCAGGTTGCGATCCCACGCTTGGCCGAAATCGCCGTCCCCCCCCACGTCCATTGTTTCTTACCCGGCGAAACATAATGGTCTGCTACATGCAACAAACCGGTACGTGTATCATTTTCATATCCTCCCACAAAGTCATAACGTGAACGAATCGCCATATAGAGCCTCTGCAAAATGGACTTTTGCAGAGGTCTCTGATTATTGATACAGGTTTCCTGAAGGGAAAATCCGACTATCCGGAGGGTAAATTTATTTTCCTGCCGGGTAATTGAATATTCCTTTTTTGCTTTTTTTCATT
>CAYXIX010000132.1:0-6760 GCA_964465405.1 uncultured Parabacteroides sp.
TCTGTCAAAAAAAGATTCACCGACGAATCTCTACCCGGCAGTCGAGCGGATAGCGCAACCCTTCCGAATCATGATAATAAACTTCTGCCGCGCCTATCTTCAGCTTTGCGCGTATCTTGACAGGAAGATGGTTGGCATCGTCGCCTACCCAGATTTCGGCAGCCTCTTTGCTTTGGGAAAAAGCTTCGTCATAAATATCGATATAAAAATGGCGGGTCCGGTATTTGACATTGCCCCGCTCGACAATCTGCTGTCCGGTATAACGGAAACTGATATTCACCACATCTCGCCCAATGGCTACATTGAAAGGAAAACTATCGCCCGACCTCATCTTATTCCAGTCCAAAGAACGAAGATAGAGTGTAGCCCCAAGCATATCATACATGCGCTGTTCCGTTGCATAAAGCGTCGTGTCGATTTTGACACGCGACAACGTGTAACGCAACGAATGGGCAGAAATTTTCTCCTGCTTGTCATAATGAAACGTAAGTTTATCAACCGAGTAATAATCCCCCTCGTCAGAGCACTTCACGCTGTGGAGAAGCAAGAAGTCTGGCGTGAAACGACAGTCTATCGTATCGCGCATCGAATAAATGCGTTCGAAAAGACCGAGTGTCCGGAAAAGTAACCGATAATGAATGCCGGGCTTATCTGCATACGTAGTATCCCGAATCGTGAGTGTGGCATGACCTGCACGCGGCATGAGCAACCCCCACTTGAAATACAACTCATATTCGACCTGTTCGCCCGGTTGAACCCGTTCCCCGACCGGAATCGTTTGCGCTCCGAGCTGCCAACCACTCAACAGAAAAAGTACAAACAGAAGGCTGCGGAGTTCAAAACGGCAGGCTGACATTACCACTGCTGCTGTTGTTACGCTGGCTTTCATCTTTTTAATTACGCTTCTTCTTTGTCACTTCTTTCGGTTTGTTCGTTGTAATCTCAAGCGGTTTTTGTTTGGAAAAAGGAGCCTCATGAATATCCCACGTTTCCTCCACCTGCCAATTCTGCATAATCTGATACATCTTGGGAGAATAGTAAACCATCTCCGGCTGACACTTGTCTGCATATTTTCCCGTATCCCAAAGCCCGTTGCCGTTCGTATCGAGAATGATGCGGGCATAATACTTATCCGGCTTCAAATCCATGAAAAGGACACCCCCGTCTTTGACCGAAGCCTTGCGCACAGGCGTGTCGCGGCTATTCAGCAGTTCGACGAAAGCCGGCGTGTCTACCCCAATCAGATTGATATACAGATGTCCGTATTCATCTTCCCTTTTTATCTTAAAATTAGATGTAAACGTATTATTCCACTTGCCATAAAGGCTATAAATAACAGCCGAATCAACAGTCAGACGATATTCTTCGCCATATCCCCATTTCCGGTTCAAGAAGAAGTTCAGGCTGTTTGCCATATCCGGGAACAGTTCAAAAGAGGCCGGCTCCCACAGCGTATCCACTTTCTGCTCCAAGACAAACATAGTCGAGTCAAGCGTTAAAACCGGTTCGTTAAAAGTAATCGAAATCGTATCGAAAAGGTCCATCGAAGAAGGCGCGTCAACTTGCATGTTCAGAAAAACAATCGGGTCCGGCTCATCTTCTTTCTTTTTCTTTTTATTCGTCTGTTCCGGCCTGCGGCGCAAGATGACACGGATCGTATCGGTCTGCGGCCGAAGGATATTCAGCGAATCGCTTTTCGGATAAGAGACCTGCATCTGGAGCGTATCCTGTTTCCACACAGTCGAATCTTTCAGCCAATAGTTTATCGAAGCCCCCCCCTCAACTTGCTGGATAAAGTACCAATCACTTGTTTCAGGAGTAAAATTAACCGGTATTGGCATTGGAACGGTATCCAACGGAGCGTTGAAACGCAGCGTAAAATATTTTTCATCCGGCCGTTCAGGACGCACCATATACTGTCGCACAAACTTTTCTTTGAAAAGCCGCAATTCTATATTGTCCGGCAAAAAACGCGTAAACGAAATCGTGTAAATCGTATCAACCGTCAAACTGTCTTTCCACACCGTATCTTGCCGCGTCGCAAACTCAAATGTAGGAACGATGAGCGAATCCAGAAAAGCAATTTCTTCTCCCGGCTGGTCGAAGCGATAATCCCGGTTCACATCATTAAGTGCATAAATACGATAAGTTCCCGAAGCGATATTACGGATTGTAAATTGTCCTCGATCGTTTGTACGCGAAGTGCGCACAAATGGTAATTCCACAAAAGCAGAATCAGCTAAATCGCTGTGCAAACCGATTGTAATGCCTGGCATGGGTTCCAAATTCTCCGCATTCAGAAGGACACCCGAGACTTCCAACGTATCAATTATCTCACCTGTGGAAAAGGCAAAAGTAAAATTCTCATAGACATTCTTCTCATTATTGTCTGCCAATGAATTGGTGAAATCGATGGTATAAGTTGTATTCGGTTTAAGCGAGTCTTTCAGTTCAATAACCGCCCGACGACCCACAGCCTGGATGACGGGCAATTCGCGCTGCGGAGGCGTCACAATCACATTCTCCGATGGCGATTCGATTTGAATTAACTCATCAAAAAGGATTTCGACCTTCTGACCTTTGTAGTTAGTCTGGTTCGGAATCGGTGTACTGCTAATGAACTTAGGAGGTTCCTCATCGTAAGGGCCACCATTCGGACTACCTATGTTGGCACACGAATAAATCACCACCAGCAAAAGCTGTCCATACAACAGCCTCAACGAGTTGCGTATATAAGTATGATCCATCTGTATGTATCTCTTCTATTTTAGCGAATCTAATTGGCACAAAAATAGAGAAGATACTGTGCATTTACAATATCTCACAGAAAGTTTTTTAAGGGACGACTATGTAACATTCATGTAACGAATCAGCAATACCTGCTAAACGGGCGACTACATCAAAATGTGTACCGTCCCTTCGCTCCAAATGGATGAAAGCGATTTGATTAAAGAGAAGAAATACTCTTTTTATGATGCACGACAATCTCCTTACTCTTTCTGGAACTTCCGGCTGACTTTCAAAAGATTGGCAGTAAACGAAACGACGTTTTGTGCCTCTTGCACCATATTAAGGTAAACCATGCTGACTTTCGTACTTCCGGTTTGCCCTTGAATGCGTTTCAGTTCTTCTTTCTTCAAGAGCGTCAACTTGGCATACAGATCAGCCGACTCATTCACCATGTCTTCCATCCGGTGATAGTCGTTGCTCTCTATCATTTCGCCACTACGGCTCAGGAAAGAGACGATAAGGTCTGTTATCTTGCTGAAATCTGCTTTTTGAACCTCGCTCAACGGATTGAAATGGTTGTCCACATGCTCTTTGCTCGGCTCCGTCAGCCGACGAATACTATAGACAATTTCGCTCGCAAAATCATTACCCTGATAGTAATAGAGCCCCTTGTCTATAGCGATGTCATGTTCCAATTGGGTGACGCCTAAGGTTCCTACCCGTTTCACCTGTTTCAGATAATTCTTTTCTTCCTCTATTGCCGCCATGACCTTGCGCAGCTCACGCAAATTCTCGTCCATGAAACCATGTACGGAACGGCTGAATGCATCCGAAGCGAAGTTCAAGACATTGCACAACTCGCCGCGACTATGTTCGCGGAAAAGCGACAAGGCTTCGCGCTTGTCTGTCGTCTCACGCAATTTGGAAATAGTAGAATCGACCTCCTCCCGCATCGCCTCTTTCTTCAGTTTCTTCTTATAGAGAATCTGGTTGCGTACCAACATATAAGCAGCCAAACAAACCATAGCTGCCATCGCGGCTATTCCACCGAGATAAATCACCAAAGCAGCCAAAAAACAGATGGTAAAAGCCGCACCTGCCGTGATGAACCATCCGCCAATCACCGAAAGCACACCCGTAATCCGGTAGACTGCACTTTCACGCCCCCAAGCCCGGTCGGCCAGCGAACTACCCATTGCTACCATGAATGCCACATAGGTGGTAGACAGCGGTAACTTCAACGAAGTTCCAGCCGCAATCAAAAGCCCGGAAAGGACAACATTCACCGAAGCACGCACCAAATCGAAACTGGCCTTATCTTCCAATATAATCTCATTATTATTGAAACGGCTGTCAATCCAATCTTTCGTACGCGGAGGAATGACGCTCAATATCGTGTGGGACATATTGTTGCACGTACGCACCAACACACGCGCAACCGGCGAAGTCCCAAAATTCTCATTTCCATCCGATTGCCGAGCCAAATCGACCGACGTTTTAATCACCGCATGCGCCTTCTTTGAAGTCACCAAAGCGATTACCATCACCAATCCAGAACTTACCAAAAAATACCAAGGCGTCTTGGCCGGTTCCAGCAACGAATCCATCAGGAACGTATTAGGCGTGGTCGTTCCGTTTTGAGCCAACAAATCCATATACGAAGAGTAACCCACCAACGGGACACCGATAAAATTGACCAAATCGTTCCCCGCAAAAGCCAATGCCAACGCAAAGGTTCCTAACAAAATAACGACCTTGAAAACATTAACCTTCAACCAATGAAGAATCTGCATCAAGAGCGTGAAAATAATAAAAGCACCCCAAACCACTGTATCCGTATGGCTGTAAATTGCCGTTTTCAGCTCTCCTTCTATAAAGGGACAATCTTTCAATCCCTTAATCAGCATAAAATAAAGAATCGCCGTTGCCGCCAACCCTCCGAAGATACCAATAAAATAGGAGGCATGCTTCTTATAATTAAAGGTAAATATCAAACGCGAAATATATTGGACAACCGAACCGAAGAAAAACGCAATCGCTACGGAAAGGAAAATGGCCAGAATCACCGTAAAAGCCTTGTCCGTATTCAGAAGGTCGCCAAATTGCAAAGCGCCATCCGAATTGTATATCTTGATTAATGAAAGCGCAACCGTGCCGCCCAACAATTCAAACACAAGTGAAACCGTTGTCGATGTGGGCATTCCCAACGAGTTGAAGACATCCAACAACACCACATCGGTCAGCAGCACAGCCAGCACAATACACATAATTTCCGAAAAATAGAAATACTGCGGCTGGTAAATCCCATGACGGGCAATATCCATCATCCCATTGGAGAGCGCAGCTCCCACAAAGATACCGATAACGGCTACGGACATAATCACTCTGAAAGAAGCAACTTTCGACCCAATGGCCGAATTCAAGAAGTTGACGGCATCATTACTCACTCCCACGGACAAATCAAATATTGCCAGTATAAACAGGAAAATAACCAAAAAGAGATAAAATGTCTCCATAAAATAACTTGCTTGTTGCGGTGCAAAGGTAAAAAATAAAAATCAAACACAAACGAAATAGATATTACAAACGTGTTACATCTCCGCATACGCTCCAACAAAACATTATTTACCCTCCTATTAGAATCATTTTCCCTCAGACAAAAAGTCTCGAAAACCATCGGCCTCCGAGACTTTGTTTTTTGTATAGCTCTCATCCTTCACAGGCTATTTGATAACATTCGTTATCACGCAGACAGTTTATTGCCATTGTGTAGAAACGTGCAGCGTCTTCACCTTCAACGGCTACAACGACTACACCTTGCGGAGCGGCGAATGAGATGTACGAAGAGGTTAAGTTGATTCGCGTGGGAAAATTGAAAGGACAAAGCTGGGAGGACTTTAAGCGTGAATTATAGCATTAGGGTCTGTGATACCTTATAAAAAACAGTTTAAGAAACTGTATAAGCGCTATAAATCGTTGGGAAACGATGCAGATGTGTTGGTAGAAAATCTTTTACGCAATCCTTATCAGGATGCTGATTTAGGACACGCCTGCGTAAGGTTCGGATGTCCATTACTTCGAAGGGGAAAGGTAAGCGTGCCGATACGCGGGTGATTACTTTGATTATGCTTTAACCACATTTCCTCCAAAAACATTACTTTTGCACCAAGTTTAGGTTTAAATTTTAGTGCTTCCTATTGTGAACAGATACTTTATTTACTTGGCTTATAACGGTAAAAACTATTGCGGTTGGCAGCGGCAACCCAATGGCGTGACGGTGCAGCAGTGTCTGGAAGAGGCGTTGTCGACGCTTTTGCATGCTTCGGTGGCGGTCGTTGGAGCGGGACGGACGGATGCGGGCGTTCATGCGCGTTTGATGGTGGCCCATTTCGACTGGCAGGAACCGATTGCCGATTTGAATTTCCTAACGGATAAACTAAACCGTTTTTTGCCTGCCGATATAGCAATCTATCGCATTGTGCCGGTGCGCCCGGAGGCACATGCGCGGTTTGACGCCCTTTCGCGTACCTATAAATATTATGTGACGACGCAAAAAGAGCCTTTTCGGGGGGAACAGATGTGCCGCGTGCATGGCAAGCTGGATTTCGAAGCGATGAACGATGCCTGCACCGTTTTGTTTGATTATCGCGATTTTACCAGCTTCAGCAAATTGCATACGGACGTGAAGACGAACAATTGCCGCATTTATCAGGCTGGATGGGAACGAGAGGGCGACTTGTGGGTGTTTACCATCCAAGCAGACCGTTTTTTACGCAATATGGTGCGTGCCATTGTGGGTACGTTGCTCGAAGTGGGGCGAGGCAAACTGACGGTGGAAGGGTTTCACCGGGTGATTGAGGCGAAAGATCGTTGCCGGGCGGGTACTTCCGTGCCTGGACATGCGCTGTTCTTGGAGGATATTGCCTATCCGGATGCGTTGTTTTGTCTCGATTGAGGGCAATCACTAATCGGTTCACAATTGTGATCTGATGAAAGCGCTTGCGAGTAAGGTAGACAGGTAGAGTTTTTT
>CAYXIX010000133.1:0-6638 GCA_964465405.1 uncultured Parabacteroides sp.
GGCTGCCGGAAAAGACATTCGCTTCTTCCTGCCGGAAGAGGTGCGGGAGGTGTTTCTAAGGGAGGAGACAAAAACGAAAGTCGTGTGTGGAGGGTTGGGTGTGAAGTCCATGTGAATATTTTTATTACTTTTGCCTTGTAAACCGTAAAAAGAAAGGAGAACCTTATGACAACAATGGAATTAGATGCTCGTAAGCTCCGCCTTGTTCGCGATATTCTGAACGTGGAAGATGTGCACATAATTGACCAGTTGCAACGCTCGTTCAACCGTCAAGTGGCCAAACGCTCTGTTTCGGCTGATACGGAATATATCAGTAAGGAAGAGCTGTTGGCCGGGATAGGACAAGGATTGAAAGAGATGCAAGAAAGAAAGCGTTCCGGAAAAAAGGCAATGACGTTAGACGAATTGATTGATGAATTATAGTATTGTCTTAGACAAATCGTTTGCGAAAGAGGTAAAACGCTTGAGTAAACGTTATCCTTCGTTGAAAGAAGATTTAATCGTATTGAAGGCCGAACTACTCGCTAATCCCGCTTTGGGAACTGATTTGGGAGGCGGTTTGCGTAAGGTACGCATGAAAATTTCTTCCAAAGGGCGGGGCAAGCGTGGTGGTGCTCGGGTCATTACTTTTACAGTGATTGTTGCCTTAGATCTTACCGAAATCAACTTACTCTATATTTACGACAAAGCAGACCGTGAAACTATCACAAAAGCTGAGCTTGAAGAGTTGCTCAGAGTCAACCTCCTCCATAAATAACAAAGGGGCATTTTATCTCCGGAAAAGACATCCGTTTCTTCCTGCCGGAAGCAGTGCGGGACTGCTTTTAAGGAGATAGCATGACACTCGTGGGGTGCAGACCGTCTGTTCCCCGCGTCTCGCACTCTCTCCCCTTCGGTAGCAATAGTCCTCATCAGGGAAGGTGGGAGGAAAGGGGGGGAAGTGGAAGGAGAATAGGAGGCTTCGATAAATTTTTTAGCACAATCATTTGCTTTTCAAAACAAATTACCGACCTTTGCAGCGACATATTGGAAAATAAACGTAGAAGCGTTTCGGATATTATCTTGTCTTGGAATCTCGACAATTTCAACCCTACAAGATAATAGGCAAATGACTCCTGCGCTTATGCTGGTCTATTACATCCGTTCTTGTAGATGGGGAGGATTGTATATACTTGCATAGAGCGTGGGATCATTGTTTACTATTGTAGGGTGGGCAGTCGAGAGCCTCAAGGCAGTGGTAGACGATGGTCCTCACGCTTTTCTTTTTATAAATACCGACTAGAGAGGACAGGGAGGAGAAATGTATTAAAAAATCATGAGAAAGAATGTAGTTATTACAGCGGTAATCCGTAGAGTGAAAGTATGGAGTGCATGTATGGCAGTGTGTGTTTGTTCGTTCGGATTGTTTTCTTGCGACGATTATGATGACACCGACATCCGAAACGACATTGAGAATCTGGAAGACCGGGTAGCCGCCCTCGAAGAATGGCAGCAATCTGTCAACACGAATATCCAATCGCTGCAAGGAGTTGTTGCAGCCCTTGAAAGTCGGGACTATATCACGGGCGTTACTCCGATAAAAGAGGGGGATAAAGAGGTGGGTTATACCATTACGTTTCAGAACGGGGAACCGATAACGATTAAAAATGGAGAAAACGGCTCGACACCGGTCATCGGTGTTGCCAAAGATGCGGACGGGACTTATTATTGGACATTGGATGGCGAAGCCTTGACGGACGAAGACGGTAACAAAATCTATTTAACCGGAGGGAAAGGTGAGGATGGCAAGGATGCCATTGCGCCGCAAGTACGTATCAACCCGACGAGCAACGAATGGGAAATCTCGACCGACGGCGGCAAGACTTGGAAATCGACCGGCGTCAAGGCTACCGGCGAGACAGGAGCCCAAGGGCCACAAGGAAAACCGGGCGATTCGATCTTTTCCGGAGTGGATGCTACAACGGACCCGAATAGCGTTACCTTTACGCTTGCCAATGGAACGAAAATAACCGTGCCGCGCGTGTCCACGTTGTTGGAGATTACAGCTGAAAAAGATGCCAACACCTTCACCGTGACCAACTCTTTGCTGAGCACGACCGGTAATGTTGTGGACATTCGTGTGGAAAGCGAGAATGCCGACGGGACAACCATCGTGACCCGTGCCGTCGATACCCGTTGGACGATTGAAAGTAGCTTCTCTGGTAATGTTCTGACAATCGTGGCGAAACCGGCTCAAGCAGTGAAATACAACGAAAAAGCATTGTTGAAAGTAACAGTCAGCAATGCGGACGGAAAAGTGTTGGCGACCGGACAGACTACATTCGAGAACAAATTGCTGAGTGAAAACCAAAAAGTTGTATCTACAACCGATGAACTGACAAACGCTTTGCAGGATGAAGCAATAACGTATGTTGCGTTGGAGGAGGATGTGACGTTGCCTGATAATTTGTCTCAATCTTTGATAATATCTTCCGATAAGGAAATTGATTTGAACGGTAAAACGTTGGAATGCAAAAAAGATGGAACGACGATTCTTGCAATAACGGAAGGAAATGTGTCTTTTTCGAATGGGACAATCGCGTTCCACAATACGTATGATGGAGGTAATAAATCCGACATTGTTGTTGGGGTTGATAAAAGCCAAGACAAATCCGATGAAGTGGTTTCGACTGCAACTGCGACATTTAGCAATGTGAAATTATCGGGCAGTATCTATGTAAGTTATGGCAGTACGGTTGAGATTTCAGATTCGGAAATCAACACTGAACTGTATGGTATCTGTACGAATGCAAATGCTTCTGATGAGGAGACCTCTCCTATAACCGTGAGTATCTCCAATACAAAATTGACGGGTGAAACGCCTATATTTATCAATGTTCCCGCTACATTGACGATGGATAACTGTACCATAATAGGCGGATGGCAAGGTGTCATGATGCGTGGAGGAACAGCTACAATCAGCAACAGTACCATTTCGCTCCAAGAAAGTTATGCAGAACCTGTGGAAGGAACGGATTGGCAGAAAGACCGTCAATCAGGAAAAGATGCAGATTGGGGGCAAGGAAACGAAGTCGCTATTGCTGGTATTACAATGGGAAATAACACAACTTCAGCATATCAATATCCGACTGCTGTTACATTGAAGAATACAAGTGTAAGCGGATATGCTGGATATTGGGCTGTCTATGCGGATGCAACTGAAAAGTGTACGGTAACGTTCACCTACGATAACGCTTGTACGTTCAGTCCTTCACTTGATGCAGATAAATCTTTTAAGCAAGGTAAAGGAGCTGGCAATGAATATATTACTGTCATAGACGGAAGCGGAACATCAACGACTTACTAAAGCGATTGTATTTGAAACGGTAAATCTTCAAAACCTGCTTATCGTCCCTTTTGCAACCGATAAGCAGGTTTTCATTTACCCCTAAGTAAAGTGTTTGAAAAATCTTTCCTTAGCCTTTGTCCATAAATCAACAACATAAACCCAATGGACAAACTTCACCCATTCACCCGTTCCGTTTCCCATATCCCGCAGCCCGATCGGTTCACCTGTCCGTTTCACTATACGCCCCATCCGCTCTGTGTGGAGGCGGTGGGAGAAGTGCAACGCTATCTGGCGGCGCAAACCGCTTGGCAGGAGGAGTTGAAAGAGGGGAAGATGTTCGGCGTTTTAGTGGTTCGGGCGGCCGATGGCACGTTGGGATTCCTTGCCGCTTTCTCCGGTATTATCCATCCCGTAACAGGCGAACGCCTCACGATTGAACGGCAGGCTGATTTCTGAAAGTCAGAAGATTGTCCATGTGATAAATCGGATTGTCTATTTTTTCTTCTGTTTATGTATAAAAAGGTCGGATGTAAACAAATTTTATCGGAGGAAAACAACAACATGCCGGCTAAAACGTTTATCTTTGTCTGTAATTCAAATAAAATGGAAGAAAAGCAAAGATGAAAAAAAGAGATTTAGGAGTGATAGGCATGAGTCTTTGCCTGTTGTTCGCTTGTGACGGACGCGATTCACTGCCGGTGCAACCGACGGGCAGCGATTTGCAATTTTCTGAGTTGGCTGCGACGTGGGACGAGGGAATCCCGCTTGGTAATGCGACGGTGGGCAGTCTGGTGTGGCAGCGCGATTCGGTTTTGCGCCTGTCGCTGGATCGGACAGACCTGTGGGATTTGCGTCCGTCGGACAGTATTTCGGGGCCCAACAACCGTTTTGCATGGGTCTACGAACAGGTTCGGAAAGGCGACTACCTGCCCGTGCAGAAGAAGTTCGACTGGCCTTACGACGCCAATCCGGCACCCTCCAAGATTCCGGGAGCGGCTGTCGAACTGCCGTTGAATTTGGGCAAGGTGGCCTCCGTACATCTCTTTTTGAAGAATGCGCTGTGTGAAGTGACGTGGGAGAACGGGACGCGGCTGGAGACGTTTGTGCATGCATCGGAACCGGTCGGCTGGTTCCGCTTCGAGAATCTGCCCGATACGGTTTCGCCGGTTATCGTCGCCCCGCGTTATGCCGACCCGGAAACGGCGGTAGACAACAATTCGCATGCCGGTTCGGCGTTGCAGCGTTTGGGATATAAACAGGGGACTATACGAAAGGGAAAAGGAGTGACCACCTACCACCAAGAGGGCTGGGGCGGTTTTTCCTATGACGTGACGGTGCGCTGGGAGCAACGCGGGAAAACGTTGCAGGGCGTCTGGAGCCTGACCTCTTCGCTCTCGGACGAGCGTGCGGATGCCGAGACAAAAGAGGCGCTGGAGCGGGGTATCGAGGCGGACTACCGCGCGCATCAGGCGTTTTGGACCGACTACTGGACGCAGTCGTCTGTCACCCTTCCCGATTCCCTCTTGCAGAAGCAGTATGACAATGAGATGTACAAGTTCGGTTCCGCCTCCCGCGAAGATTCCTATCCCATCTCCCTGCAAGCCGTCTGGACGGCAGACAACGGACTGCTTCCCCCTTGGAAAGGTGATTATCATCACGACCTGAACACGCAGTTGAGCTACTGGCCTGCCTACACGGGCAACCATCTGCGAGAGGGGTTGGGCTATCTGAACACGCTGTGGGATCAGCGGGACGTATATAAAAAGTACACGAAGCAGTATTTCGAGACGGACGGCCTGAACGTGCCCGGCGTCTGTACGCTGACGGGCGAACCGATGGGCGGATGGATTCAGTATTCGATGTCGCCGACGGTTGGCGCGTGGCTGGCGCAACATTTCTACCTGCATTGGAAATACTCGGCAGACCGTATCTTTTTGGCAGACCGTGCCTATCCGTTCCTGAAAGAGGTTGCTACCTATCTGGAGCAGTTTTCGCAGGTAGACGCGCAGGGCGTACGCCGTTTGCCGCTCAGCTCGAGCCCGGAGATTTTTGACAACTCGATTCAGGCATGGTTCAAGGATATGACGAATTATGATTTGGCGCTGATGCGTTTCGCCTTTGCTGCGGCTTCCGAGCTGGCGGGCGAACTGGGGCTGACGGAGGAGGCTGCGCATTGGCAGTCGGTGGGCTGCCAGTTGTCCGATTTTGATGTGGATGCAGACGGGGCGTTGACCTTTGCCAAGGGATATTCATACGACCAGTCGCACCGCCATTTCTCTCATGCGCTGGCCATTCATCCGCTCGGCTTGATTGACTGGAGCAAGGGAGGGAAGGAGCAGGCGATTATCCGGGCGACCTTGAAGAAACTGCGCGATTACGGGCCCGATTATTGGTGCGGCTACTCGTATAGCTGGTATGCCAACCTGTGTGCCCGTGCGTTCGACGGCGAAGAGGCTGCCCGTGCGTTGCGCACGTTTGCCGGCTGTTTCTGCCTGCCCAACACGTTCCATGCGAATGGCGACCAGACGAAGAGCGGCAAGTCGCGCTTCACCTACCGCCCCTTTACGTTGGAGGGCAACTTCGCTTTTGCGGCGGGCGTGCAAGAGATGTTGTTGCAAAGCCACACGGGAACTATTCGCGTCTTCCCGGCGATACCGTCCGGCTGGTCGGAGGTCTCTTTTGAAAACCTGCGGGCACAGGGCGCTTTTCTGGTTTCTGCCATGATGAAGGAGGGACAGGTGTCTGAACTCCGCATTCGGGCGGAACAGGGCGGACGGCTCCGGCTGATGTTGCCGGCCGGCTTGGTGCGTGCCGCAAAGGAGGGCGAGACGCTACAGGATGGATTGTTTGAAGCGGATATGCAGAAAGGGGAGGAAATTGTGTTTAATAAATAAGAATAAGACGGAGTATGAAGTGATTTAAATTTATGTTTAAATCACTTTGTTATGATAAAAGACAAAAATTGATTTTTTTAGTCTATATTTGTATCATGAAAAAGGAAAATGCTCGTCGGTTTAGTCCGACGGAACTGAATTCGGAAGTGACTTTCGGGACATTTTACAATGCGTATTACCAGCGTTTTGTGAAATATGCTTACTATTATGTCAATGATTTGCCGACGGCGGAAGATATGACACACGATGCCTTGCTCTATTATTGGGAAAACCGTCGTAAACTTGCAACCGATACGGATTTATATGATTGGGAGATTACGACCCCGTATCGAAACGTTGGAAGATGACAGTTATGGTGCAATTTTTTCGCGTGATATCATGGATTTGATGATGAAAGCCCTCGAATGAAAAAGGAC
>CAYXIX010000134.1:0-6632 GCA_964465405.1 uncultured Parabacteroides sp.
CTTTTTCCGGCGACGGAAGAGAGGCGCAACATGACATGGCCGGATTCCGGTGTAAACTTGAATGCGTTGGAGAGCAGGTTGAAGACCACTTTTTCAAGCTCTTGCTTGTCGTAGTAGACTTCATAACTTTCCGGGATTTTGTTGTCCAACGTGAAGGTTATGTTTCTCTTTTTGGCAATGGATTCAAACATCTCGAAGATTTCTTGCATGAAGTCCGAGAGGTTGAAAGTCTCTTTTTGCAGGGTGATTTTGTGGGCATCATACTTTTGGATGTCCATCAGGTTATTGACCAACAGCAGAATTTTACGTATGTTTTTTTGCATTAAGAGTAACACCTTCTTCACCTCTGCAGAAAAAGCCTTGTTTTGCAAGAGGTCTTCCAAAGGGTTGGAGATGAGTGTGAGCGGCGTGCGGAGCTCATGTGAGAAGTTGGTGAAAAGGCGAATCCGCTCTTCGTTGATTGCTTTGATTTTGTCTTCCTCCATCTGTTTGTAACGGATGTCGTTTTCCAGTTTGTTCCGCACGTTGAAATAATGGATGATGCCATACAGTACCAGCCCGATGAATAGGAGGTAAAGCAAATAGGCGACAGGTGTTTTGTAGAAAGGAGGAAGGACGCGGATGGACAAAGTTGCCGTTTGGGGATTCCATTGCCCGTCGCTGTTGCCCACTTGTACTTGAAACGTGTAATCACCTGCATGCAGGTTGCTATAGTAGGCAATTGTACGATTGCCTACTATATTGTAGTTCTCTTCTACACCGCTCATCCGATATCGGTATTGGATGTTTTCCGGTTCGATGAAATTCGGAGCGGTATAGGTAATGGCAAGGTTGGTTTCGTTGAAAGGGAGGGTCAACGTGCTATCTGATGCAAAGGATATGTTTTTGTTGTTTGCCGTGATACTTGTCAGATAAATCGGAGGTAACGGCACGGATATCTCTACCTGCTGCGGATGGAAACACAAGATGTTGCGGTTGCTGGGAAAATAGAGCGTCCCGTTGCTGTCTAAAGTCGCCCCCCGAAGCGTATAGTTGTGTTTATTGAATTGCGGTTTGCTCATGTAATAAAACTGCGATTGGCCTTGCCTTTTGTAGTACAGCTTGTCTTCACCCAAAATCCATAGTGTGTGGTTGCGGTCTTTGATTAAGGTATAGATATAGGCTGCCTGCAACCCGTCTTGATTGATGTAATGGTGTTGCAGCTGGAGGTCGCTGTCGAATACAAAGAATCCATTTCCGAAAGTAGAGACATAGATGGTTCCGTCCGAACAACTTTCGATGCCGGTGATTTCGCCACTTCTTTTGGGTTGGGAAAGGTTGCTCAGAGCGAGGTAGGCGACGGAGTCTTTCTCCATGTCGTAGAGATACAGCTCTTGTCTGAGCGTACCGAACAGGAACCGTTGCGGAGAGAGTTCTTTGACGACGGTGATGAACCGGATGGGCTGGCGTTTTCCGTCGACGGGAAACAAGTTATTTTGCCTCCCTTGCTCGATGAGGACCAAGCCTTGTTGTCCGTTGGTCGGAATCCAAAGCCGGTTCCGGCTGTCGAGATAGATGTGGTAGATATCGCCGCCTCCGAACTGGTACAACTGTTTGAATTGTTTTTGTTTGCGGGAGAACAGGTAGACGTTTCCATGATTGCTTGCGCAAAAGATACTGTCGCCCCGGATGCTGAGGGATTTCAGGATGTTCTGATTGTAACCTCGCTTCGGATTCGGGGTGAAGGTTTGTTGGGTCTGTGTCACGGGGTTGTAGCAGAGAAGGCCGGCACCTTCCGTCACGAACCAGATGTTCCCGTCGGCGTCTTCTTCGCCCCGTCCCAGTATGCCGGTGAAACCTTGCGGGCTGAACGTGTTGATCTGTTTCCGCATGGGGTTGTAGTAGTTCAACCCGTTCCATGTACCGACCCATAGGCCTTCACTGTCGTCTTTCAAGAAACAGTGGATGGAGTAGTGCCCCAACGAACCGGCTTCTTCGGGATTGAAATCGAAATTCTGTATTTGGTAAGTACGCCCGTCTATTTGCGACAGACCGGAAAAGCACCCGACGAGGAATTGGTCGGGTGCGTATTCGGTTATGCAGCGGATGGCGTTGTTGGCAAGTCCCGAATTGTCGTGGTCGAGCCGTTTGAATGTTTGCGTCGCAGGGTCTAACACGCAGACTCCATGATGCAGGGAGGTGATCCAGACGCGGTCATGACTGTCGACGTAAAGATCAGACAGCTCGCCGTTGATGAGCGATGTCGGGTCGTCGGGGTTGTGCGTGTAGTGGTGTTTGATTTTTTTCTCAGCATCGACCACCAAGATGCCCGAGTTTTGGGAAACGATATATAGATTCCCGTTCCTGTCTTCTTGCATCGCACAGACATTGGAGCGGAACGGGAGCGGCGAGAGGTCTGATTGCCAAATGAGCGAGTCGGATACCGGGTCATAGATATAAATCTCTTTTTCGCCGACGAACCAGCATTCACCGTTTTTGCGTTGTTTGCAAAAGTGCATGAACCGGCTTTTCTGCATCGGGTATTGCCGGACACGGCGGGTCTGGCGGTCCAGTTTTTGCACATGGTGGGAGGTAATGACCCATAAATTCCCTAAACTGTCTTCTTCGATGCACGAAACATTGTTGTCTCCCAGCGAATGCGACTGGCCCGGCCGGTTACGATAAATCGTGCAGTTGGAACCGTCGAATTGGAAAAGTCCGTTTTGTGTACCGATCCAGATATAACTGTCTGTATCTTGAAACAGATAGGTAATGGTGTTTTCGGTCAATCCCTCTTCATTTCCTATTTGCGTAAAGAAAAATGGGGCTTTTTCTGCCTTCGCAAGGGTCGACGAACAGATGAACAGAAAAAGCCAGACGATAAAGTTATGTGTGTTTGCCGCCATAAGGTGCCGTTTATACATGCAAAAATACAAAAAATACCTTCAAGCTAATTCAAAATACCTTTACTCTGTTTCTTTTTACACGAAGGGTAATGTTTTTTATGAACGGGGGGAAAATGATATGGAAATCCCTTTTTTGCACGTGAAAGAGGCGATTGTGAGACAATTTTACTCCGTATTGAGATAGATTTAGCCGTTAATGGTAAAATTCTGCTTTATTTTTGTGCAAACTAAAATAGGATTACAACATCATGAAGAAACGAGTATTGGGTTTATTTCTCCTGTTCGCTTGTCTCGAATTTCCGGTTTGGGCAGAAGGGCGGATTGTGGAGGCTTTTAATGCCGGTTGGCTTTTTAAGAAAGCGCCGGCAAGTGACGAACTGGCTCTGAACGCGCCGAAATGGGAAAGCGGTTGGAATGCGGTAGAAATTCCGCATACATGGAACGCGAAAGATATGCAGCAGCATGTCAATAATTTTTATCAAGGACCGGCTTATTACAAGAAAATGTATCGTTTCCCGGCCGAATGGAAAGGAAAACGTGTGTTCTTGCGCTTTGAGGGTGTGGGGGCTGTCGCCGAAGTGTATGTGAATGGTTCGCTGGTGACGACACACAAGGGGGCTTATTCTGCTTTTGCCTGCGAAATCGGCATGCTGTTGAAGCCGGGTGAAGAGAATGAAATCATTGTAAAAGCAGACAATGCGTCGCGACCGGATGTCATCCCGATTAATCATATGCTCTTCGGGGTGTATGGCGGGATATACCGTCCGGTATGGTTGATTGTGACAGACCCTTGCAACATTTGTGTGACGGATTGCGCGTCTCCGGGCGTCTATATTACGCAGAAAAATGTCTCCAAGAAGCAGGCGGACGTCAAGGTGAAGGTGAAGTTGGATAACGGAACCCTGCAACCGGTTCCGCTGACCTTGCAGAACACCCTTTACGACCAAGCAGGCAAGCGGGTGGCTGTAAACGAACAGTCGTTCGAACTGACCCCACAGGGTGTGCAGACGTTCGAAGCGGACTTCAAGGTCAAACATCCGACTTTGTGGCAGGGACGCAAGAATCCTTATTTATATAAGGTAGTGAGCCGCTTGATGCAGGACGGCAAAGTCATCGACGAGGTGGTGCAGCCGTTGGGACTCCGTAAGTATGAAATCGTTGCCGGCAAAGGCTTCTACCTGAATGGCGAGAAATACCCGATGTATGGTGTGACGCGCCATCAGGATTGGTGGGGACTGGGAAGTGCTCTGAAGAATGAAAACCATGATTTCGACCTCGCTACCATCATGGATATCGGGGCGACGACCGTACGTTTTGCCCACTACCAGCAATCGGACTATCTCTATTCCCGTTGCGACAGTTTGGGGTTGATTATTTGGGCGGAGATTCCGTTTGTCAACCGTGTTTCCGGGCAGGAGGCGGAGAATGCGCGTAGCCAGTTGCGCGAGTTGATTCGTCAGAGCTTCAACCACCCCTCTATCTACGTCTGGGGATTGCATAACGAAGTCTATCATCCGCATGAATATACCAAAGAGCTGACTAAATCGTTGCACGACTTGGCAAAGACGGAAGACCCTGACCGCTACACCGTCTCGGTCAACGGATACGGGCACATGGAGCATCCGGTCAACCTGAACGCCGACATACAGGGCATGAACCGCTACTTCGGCTGGTATGAGAAGAAACTGCAAGACATCGAGTCGTGGGTGGAAGGCTTGGAGGAGAATTATCCCGACCGGAAGCTGATGCTGACAGAGTATGGCGCGGATGCGAACATCGCCCATCAGACCGAATATTTGGGCGATGCGCTGAACTGGACGAAGGAGTTCTATCCCGAGACGTTCCAGACAAAGACGCACGAGTATCACTGGAGCGTCATCGCAAAACATCCTTACATCATTGCTTCTTACTTGTGGAACACCTTCGACTTCGCCTGCCCGCTTTGGGAACGGGGCGGTGTGGCTGCCCGCAATATGAAAGGGCTGGTGACGTTCGACCGCAAGACGAAGAAAGATTCCTACTATTGGTATAAAGCGAACTGGAGCGAAGAGCCCGTCCTCTACCTGACGCAGCGCCGCAACGTAGACCGCGAGAAACGTGTGACCTCCGTCACGGTCTATTCCAACGTCGGCACGCCGACCGTCTATCTGAACGGCGAAGCGCTCACAGGTATCCGCAAAGGATATACCGACGTACATTATATCATAGACAACGTGACGCTCGCCGATGGAAAGAACACGGTGAGAACCGAAGTCACGAAGGACGGCAAGACCTATGAGGACACCATCGAGTGGATGTACACGGGAGAGAAGAAGCGCGAATCGGATACCTACTCCAAACAGGGCGAGCATGCCGGTTTTGAGTAGCCGTCCGCTCCCGGCATTGGTTTTCTCCTGAGAAAGCCATATCTTTGTTGCTCAATCATAAAGCGATGTAGGTTATGGCAATAGGAATTTTGGATGTATTGCCTGTGGAGCCTATAGAGTATATCACCGAATGGGAAATCTTGGTTGGTATTCGTCCGAGTATATTACCGGGCAAAAAAGGATAGGAGAAAGAGGATGCAGCAGGTCTCTCCGGACATCTCCGCAGGCATTCTCAGAAAGGAGCAGAAGCATGATACGGGACGTCCATTTATCCGACGCGAAAGCGATAGCGGATGTATATAATGTATATGTGACGCAGAGTACGGCGACATTTGAAACGGAGCCGGTCACAGTGTCGGAGATGCGTCGCCGGGTGGAAGAAATCTCGGCGGCGCATCCCTATTTTGTGTGTGAAGAGGCCGGACAGGTTGTCGGTTACTGCTATGCGCATGCGTGGCGGGAACGGGCGGCCTATCGGCATACATGGGAAACGACGGTTTATCTTGCAGCTCATGCACAGCGAAAGGGCATCGGGCGGCTCCTGATGGAACACCTGATTGCGGCATGCCGGGAAATGCCTGATTGCCACGCGTTGATTGCCTGTATTACGGCAGAGAACGTGTCGAGCATACGGTTACACGAACAGTTAGGCTTCCGGCAGGTTTCCCACTTCGAACAGGTGGGTCGGAAGCAGGGGCGTTGGCTGGATGTGGTGGATTATGAGTTGTTGCTTTGAGCGGCAGCTTCCCGTTTCCGCTTCTTCCAGAGCTGCCAGCTGTTGAAGGCGTTTTGCCACAGGACGTATGAACCCGGACCGACGGACGAGACGGGGTCGAGGTAGGTGTTGGCCATCCAGATGGCGAGCACCGTATTTTTTTGTCCCAATGCCTGACCGGCGCTGATGCGGTCGTCGTAGCGCGTGCCGATGCGCTTGCCCAAGTAGAATTGGACGGCGCAGGCAATGGAGCCGGCCAATGCAATCAGTATTTCCACATAGAGCGGCGCGTTGCTGGTGACCAACGAGCGGACGGTCTGCCCTGTTACGATGGTAAGCGAAACGGCCCACAGGTAGAAGGCTAAATCGTGGAACCCCAACAGGAAACGGCGTACCGCAGGCAAGTAGTATCGGAACAGCATGGCCAAAAAGAAGGGGAAAAGCAATAGAGGAAACACCTTGCTCAGTATTTTCAGGAATGCGGACAGGAAGGTGAGGTCGGCATGCGGTTCGACCAGCGGGAACAGCAACGGGATGGCGATAGCAGCCAGCAGGTTGGACAGCAGTGTGTAGGTCGTCAGACTCGAAGCGCTTCCGCCCAATTTCCCCGTGATGACGGAGGCGGCTGTGGCCGTCGGGCAGATGAAGCAGACCATTCCCCCTTCG
>CAYXIX010000135.1:0-6593 GCA_964465405.1 uncultured Parabacteroides sp.
ATGAGAATTTCAACTGTATTGTTATTTGTCTGCATTTTCGCATCGTTTGCGTCGAATGCAGGTTCGCAGACATCCAAAATTTATGTTATAACAACCCGGATGACGATTGGCGATTTTATCGCACAGGTCGAACAGGAAACGGGCTATATGTTTGTATATAATAAAGATGAGGTGAATGCTGACCGTATTATTTCGTTAAAGGCAGGAGAGAATAAAGTAGTTGATTGCCTACGGAATATTTTTGAGAGTTCGGGAATTAATTATGTGTTTGAAGATGATTATATTGTGCTGACGAAACGGGGGACGATGGTGATTAATCCCGTCATTCAGCAGTCGGGGAAAATAATTACCGGTATGATTGTAGATGAAAGTGGGCTGCCCATTGTCGGAGCTAACGTAGTGGAAAAAGGGACGACAAACGGAACGGTGACGGATATAGACGGGAAGTTTTCGTTGGAAGTCGGTGTTAATGCAACATTGGTTGTTTCTTATATCGGTTATACGAATCGAGAATTGGTTGTCGGTAATCAGAAAGCATTATCCATAGTATTGAAAGAAGATTCGGAACTTTTGGATGAAGTGGTAGTTGTCGGTTATGGTACGATGCGTAAAGTGGATTTGTCCGGTTCTGTGGCAACAATTGATTCCGATGTGTTGGAAGACCGTCCGATTGTTAACTTAGGTTCAGGATTGCAGGGTGCGATTGCAAACTTGAATATCACCTCCTCTAACGGTGCTCCGGGGACGGGGGCAACTTTCAATATACGTGGTACGACCAATTTGTCTGGTGGTGCTCCGCTGGTACTTGTAGACGGTATCGAGATGGATCCTAATATGATTAACCCACAGGATGTGAAGGATGTAACGGTGTTGAAAGATGCGGCTTCTGCCTCTATTTATGGAGCACGTGCTGCCTTTGGTGTCGTTTTGATTACGACAAAGACCGGTTTTGTTACCCGTAAGCCAGTTGTTACATTGAATGCCAATTATTCTATTAATACTCCGACTGTTCATGCTAAATACATGAACTCGATGGAATATACACAATGGATGAACGATGCCAATACGACAACAAATGGTAGTAACTATTTTGATGAAATAACGATGGAACATGTGCGTGCTTATTTCAACGACCCGGTAAATAACTTGCCGGTTTTCCATCATCCGGATGATTCAGAATCTAAATGGCGTTATTGTGGAAATACGGATTGGTATGATGTGCTGAACAAAAAAAGCTATCCGATACAACAATATAATTTGAGTGTGCAAGGCGGAAGTGAAACGGCTCAATATATGACTTCTGCCGGGATGTTCCAGCAAGACGGTATTTCTAAATGGGCGGATGAAGATTATAAGCGTTTCAATATTCTATCGCATGTGAATTATAAGGTAAACGATTGGTTGCAAGTAGGGTTACGGGCTACTATGGCGATGGTGAAGCAGAAAACGGCAGCCAATGCAAAAGATGGTTCGAGTTCGTTGAGTACGATTATTCCGAGTGATAGTCGTCCTTTGATGCCGGTTTATCATCCTGATGGTAATTTTTCCGGGTATTGCGGTGACGGATATTTCACTAATTTGGCGGCACGCTTATCTCAAGGTGGAACTGGCGAAATGAGGGATAATAGTATATATGCAACTGCTTTTGCTAAATTGACGCCACTTGAAGGATTGGAAATCAATGTCGATTATACATATAATTATGATAATTATACAATAAAAAATTATATGCGTGAGTATATTGATTATGATGCAAATGGCAATCCGGGTTCTATATTTCCACATACATCTCCAAGTCAGGTTTCATATACAAAGGATGAATCGCAATATGATGTTATCAATGCCTATACAACTTATAAAAAGAAATTTAACGATGTACATGCTTTTGAAGGAATGATCGGTTTTAACCAAGAAAGCATGACATATAAAGGAGTAGGCTTGAGCCGGAATAACTTGATTGTAAATGATATTCCCTTCTTGAATTTGGCAACAGGTGATCGCACGACAACTGATTACATGAATCAGTGGGCCATCAGGGGAGCTTTCTTTCGTTTGTTTTATGCTTATGACGATAAATATATTATGCAGGTGAATGGTCGTTATGACGGTTCTTCTCGATTCCCGAAAGATGATCGTTTTGCGTTTTTCCCGACTTTCTCATTGGCATGGCGATTGTCTCAGGAAAAATTCTGGAATCCTTTAAGAGATGTTGTCAGCGACTTTAAGATCAGAGGTTCGTATGGTGCATTGGGTAATCAAGTTGTAAGTTCATATTATCCGTATATCCAGACATACACATCGGGTGAAGTTAATTTCCTGTTTAATGGTGAAAAACAGATGGGTGTATATGCTCCGGGGCTGGTGAGCGATCAATTAACTTGGGAAACGGTGAAACAATGGGATTTAGGTTTTAATTTTACTATGCTTGATAACCGGTTGACGGGAGAATTTGACTATTATGTCCGTACGACGGAAGATATGTTGACGAAGTCCAAGACATTGCCTTCTATCTTGGGTGTTACCGAACCACAGATGAATGCAGCAGATTTGCAAACAAGAGGTTGGGAATTGGCTTTGACATGGAATGATGTGTTGGATAACGGTTTTAGTTATAGTGCAACCTTTTCGTTGTCTGATTATCAGGCTGAAATCACGAAATATGATAATCCGACGAAGAATCTATCCGATGATTATTATGAAGGAATGAAGTTAGGTGAAATCTGGGGATTTGTAACTGAAGGTCTGTTCCAGTCGGATGAAGAAGCTGCTTCTTATGACCAGTCGGAGGTGGTCGGATACACGCAGTATGCGGGTGATTTGAAGTTTAAAGATTTGGATGGCGATGGTCGGGTGACGAGAGGTGAAAATACGGTTTATAACTCTGGAGACTTGAAGGTAATTGGTAATGAGACGCCACGATATAATTTCGGTTTGCGTGGAACAGCTGCCTATAAAGGGTTTGATTTTACTTTGTTCTTTCAAGGGACAATGAAACGAGATGTGATACCAAGCCGTGCTTTCTATTTGTCTCACTATACATCTGAATGGGCTGTGCCGCAAAAGATGAATTACAATTATTGGCGGGAAGACAATACGGATGCCTTTTTCCCGCGTGCCCGGTTGAATGGTTCGGCAGTGAATGAAAACCAAACGCGGTTTATGTTGAATGCGGCTTATATCCGTTGCAAACAGTTGGCTATTGGTTATACGATACCCAAACGGATAACGGATAAAATAATGATTTCTAAATTGCGCGTGTATTTCAATGCTGAAAATTTGTTTGAGTTCTCCGGGATGCCGGATACATTCGATCCCGAATTGGCAACGGTCAATGCTTATCCGTTCATGCGAGCATATTCTTTTGGTGCAAATTTGACATTCTAATAATAACTAAGATAGCAAATAAGATGAAGAAATTATATATAATTGCAGTACCTTTGTTTTTAGGTATAACAGCTGCTTGTAATGATGATTTTATGGATAAATATCCGGAGGACAAAATTAACGACGAGACCTATTGGACAACGGAAGACGACTTGAAAAATTATGCCAATCAGTTTTATACGACTTTGGATAATAATGAGATATACAGCACGGATGACGCTTCTGATAATCAGGCGAATCGGACGAAAGACGATTTTATCTGGAGCGATTATACGATTCCCACATCTGGTGGTGGTTGGGCAAAAAGTGACTGGCAGAATATCCGTAGTTGTAACTATTTCTTGAATCGTTATCAAACGGTTGAAGGAACGGAAGAGACAATTAACCAATATGTCGGAGAAATTTATTTCTTTAAAGCAAAGTTTTATTATGAGAAAGTGCTTCGTTTTGGTGATGTGCCTTGGTTGACGAAGGATTTGACAACTTCATCGGAGGAATTGTATGGAGGACGTGATGATAGAGGAGTTGTCATGGATTCGATCTGTGCTTGCTTAGACAAAGCTATTGCTTGGCTTCCGGAAGAGATGGAAGAGGGACGGTTGAGCCGATATGCAGCTTTAACGTTAAAGTCTAGAGCTTGTCTTTTTGAGGGGACTTGGCGGAAGTATCGGAATATGGATAATGCAGAAAAGTATCTTCGTCTAGCTGCCGATGCGGCTGAAGAGGTGATAAGCAGTGGTAATTTTGAAGTATATTCAACGGGTAATATAGAAGAAGATTATCATGCCCTTTTCAATCAACAGGATTATACGGGAAATAGTGAAGTGATTTTCTTTTCAGCGATGATTACGGATAAGCGAATGAGTAACCGCTCTCGTGAAGTACGGGAAGCCGGTACTGGAATGACGAAAGATTTCGTGGAATCGTTTTTGTGCACAGACGGAAAACCTATTTCAATCAGTCCTTTGTATGAAGGAGACGCTGAATTTCTCGATGAGTTTGCGAATCGAGATCCGCGCTTGAAACAGTGTGTATATACGCCTGATCGTCCGTTTGCTATTTTGTCGGATGGTTCGGTGGAGTATGAAAATTCACCTGTCTTCAACAATCTTACTTTTACGGGATATCGTTTATATAAAATGTATTCTCCATTGGCTGCAGATAATGAATATGAGAAGTGTACACTTGATGATTTGATTTATCGGTACGGTGAAATTTTACTAAATTATGCAGAAGCTAAAGCGGAACTTGGAGAATGCAATCAGGATGTTTTAGATAAAACAATCAATCAATTAAGAGACCGTGTTGGCATGCCTCATTTGATGGAGGATGTCGGGTTTGTAGATCCGAATTGGCCTGATTGGGAAGTTTCCGTGTCGCCATTGATTAATGAAATTCGTCGGGAACGTCGTGCCGAGTTAGCATGCGAAGGGTTGCGATGGAATGATTTGTGCCGGTGGAAAGCTGGGAAATTGTTGGAAAACGAGAAAACTTATTTGGGTGCACGTGATCCGGAAACAGGATACTATCGTGTGTTGTATCCGGGTATGACGCGTGTTTGGTATGACCGTTTGTATTTGCGCCCGATACCAACGGACGAATTTACTTATAATCCTAACTTATTACCTCAAAATCCAGGATGGGAATGATAAAAAGAATATTGTATTTATTGGTGGTTAGCTTTTGTTTGAGTCTTACAACTCAAACAAAAGAGCCTCCGATTGTGCAGCCTAATGCGTTTCAGCAGGCTTGGGCGGATGCTGAAATCGGAGTGTTGATACATTTTGATATGCCGGTTTATGTCTCGGATTATAATTTTAGAAATTGGGGGACGCATCCCGATGCGAAAGTCTTCAATCCAACAGAATTGAATACGGATCAATGGTTGGAAACAGCATCGAAATTAGGTGCCAAATATGCAGTGCTTGTCGCTAAGCATTGTAGTGGTTTTAGTTTATGGCCAACGGAAGCTCATGAATATAGTATCAAAAACTCTCCCTATAAAGAGGGGAAAGGAGATATTGTTCGTGATTTCATCGCCTCTTGTAAGAAATATGGGATTAAACCGGGTATTTATGCCAGTACAACTGTCAATGGTTATTTACACGTGGATAATCCCGGTTTGGTTCAGCCCGGAGCACCGGTTTCTCAGGAAGAATATAATGAAATTGTCAGGAAGCAGCTGACGGAATTGTGGACGAATTATGGAGAACTGTTTGAAATTTGGTTTGATGGTGGCGTGTTGTCGAAGGAACAAGGTGGGGCGGATGTGTTGTCTTTAGTTCAAAAACTACAGCCAAACGCGATTGTTTTTCAGGGACCTTACGGGCATCCGAACTTGATTCGTTGGGTCGGAAATGAAGAAGGAATTGCGCCTTATCCTTGTTGGGCTACAGCCGATTCGTCGACGAATGCGGATGGTACAAAAGTGATCAAAGGTTTGAATGGAAATCCAGATGCGGCTTTTTGGTGTCCGGGTGAATCTGACTTTACATTACGATGGAACAACTCTTTTCAAGGTGGTTGGTTTTGGCATGCAGGACAAGACAGCATGATGTTTGCGGTTGATGAATTGATGCACAAATACATCACGAGTGTCGGTCGTAATACCAATATGTTGTTAGGAATTGTTATTAATGATAAAGGACTTGTTCCGGAAGCGGATGTCGCTCGTATTACGAAGTTTGGAAATGCAATTCGGGAGTATTTCTCGAATCCGTTATCTGTCGTATCAGGAGAAGGTTCCGATTTTGAGATATCTTTTGATAAACCTGTTGTTATAGATAGATCTGTAATACAAGAAGATATATCATTGGGGGAACGTGTTTTGCAATATAAATTGATCGGATTTGCCGATGGCAAAGAGATTGAATTGGCTTCGGGTAGCAATATTGGTCATAAGCATATCGATATATTTGCTGCTCAAAAGGTTGATAAGATTAGATTGCAAATTCTCCAATCAAAAGCGATACCTCAAATCAAATCTTTCGCTGTTTATGAAACAATGTAGAATGGGATGCATAAACCGATTTGATTAAATGGATTAATCGAATCACGAATGTGGTTTATACGGATAGAGACCTCTGCAAAACTTCAGCCATGAAGATGTTGGTAATATGCTGAAAAAGGTTGTATCTTTAAGTCATGAAACGCGAAGAAACACCCCAAATGAGTTTTGTTGACCTGCAGTTGCAAAGACGCAAGGTGAA
>CAYXIX010000136.1:0-6565 GCA_964465405.1 uncultured Parabacteroides sp.
TCCAAACGATAAAGTTATGACACCGTATCCAACCGACCTGACTGAAAAGCAGTGGTAAGTTATAAAAAGGATTTTAAATCCGCAAGCCATAGGGAGACTTTCTTATAAGTTTCCACTTTAGTAAAGATCCTGGCAGAGATGGAGGCTACAGAGGGGGATTGGCTGATTGGGGCAAGAAGGTATTCGGATGGAAGTCGTAACCGGAACTGACGAATGTCCGTCCAAGTTTCAGGTATTGCCTGAACGCCGGATTGTCGAGCGTTCTTTCTCATGGCTGGAAAACTTCAGAAGACTGACCATCGATTATGAATTCCTTGCTCAAACTGCGGAAGCCATGGTACATCATGCTTAACAAATTTATCGGATAAAATCAAAACAGTTTCTAATTTTCTGAAAAATAATTCATAGCTTATATCGAACTCACGTTAAATATTCGTCCGAAAAAGGCAAGCACCGCCGGAAAAAGTTTTTCCGGCAGCTCGCGGGGGGGCGGAAATTTTTTTCTATGGATTGCCCCCCATAAAAAGCAGCAGCCAAACGGCTCAATCTTTAATACGCGCGTGCGAACAATACGCGCTGTGCCGACGGCTTGCCGGTCACCATGCACTTGCCCGGCGTCTTGTCGCCATCCAACGGGATGCAGCGGATGGTCGCCTTCGTCTCGTTCTTCACCCGCTCTTCCGTCTCCGCAGTTCCGTCCCAATGTGCCATGATGAAGTAACCCTCTTCAATCTTTTCCTTAAATTCGTCATATGTGTCGACGGTGATGGTGCGGGCCGTCCGGCGGTCTAATCCCTTTTTATAGATATTCTGCTGGATTTCTTCCAGCAGGCGCTTGACATGCGGCTCGATGCCTTCGCACGGAACCGTCTCTTTCTCCAGCGTGTCGCGACGCATCACCTCGATGGTGCCGTTCTCCAAGTCGCGTCCGCCCAATGCCAATCGCACCGGGATGCCTTTCAGCTCATAGTTGGCAAACTTCCAGCCCGGTTTCCGGTTGTCTGCATCGTCATATTTGACGGAGATGCCAAGCGCTTTCAACCGCTCAACGATGCCGGAAACCTTCTCGCTGATGGTTGCCAGCTGCTCCATACTGCGGTAAATCGGGATGATGACTACCTGTATCGGCGCCAAGCGAGGCGGCAACACCAATCCGTTGTCATCCGAGTGAGACATAATCAAGGCGCCGACCAGACGCGTCGAAACACCCCACGACGTTGCCCACGCATAGTCGCTCTTCCCATCCTTGTCGATGAACGTGACATCGAACGCCTTTCCGAAGTTCTGCCCCAAGAAGTGGGAAGTCCCGGCCTGAAGCGCTTTGCCGTCTTGCATCATCGCCTCGATGGTATAGGTTTCAAGTGCACCGGCAAAGCGTTCGCTTTCCGATTTCACGCCTCGAACGACCGGCATCGCCATGTAGTTTTCCGCAAAATCGGCATAAACGCCTTGCATCTTCTTGGCTTCTATCTCCGCTTCTTCGCGGGTAGCATGAGCCGTATGCCCTTCCTGCCAGAGGAATTCGGCCGTGCGGAGGAACAGGCGAGTACGCATCTCCCAGCGCATCACGTTCGCCCACTGGTTGCAGAGTATCGGCAAGTCGCGATAGGATTGGATCCAGTTCCGATAGGTGTTCCAGATGATTGTCTCAGAGGTCGGACGAATAATCAATTCTTCCTCCAGTTTGGCGGCTGGGTCGACGACGACGCCCGTCCCGTCGTGGTTCGTCTTCAACCGATAATGGGTCACGACGGCACACTCTTTTGCAAATCCCTCGACATGCTCTGCCTCCCGGCTCAAGAAGGATTTCGGAATCAGCAACGGGAAATAGGCATTTACATGACCGGTTTCCTTAAACTTATCATCGAGAATACGTTGCATCTTCTCCCAGATTGCATATCCATAAGGCTTGATGACCATGCAGCCACGCACGGCCGAATTCTCAGCCAAATCCGCCTTGATGACCAAATCCTGATACCACTGCGGGTAGTTCACTCCTCGCGGAGTCAGTTCTTTCAGCTCTTTTGCCATTTTCTATCCTATTTATTCGATTAATCTTGTTTGAGGCACAAAGGTACAAAAATTATATAACAAAAGGCGGCTCCCTCAGAGAGAGATGCCGCCTTCTTATCAGGTCTCTGCAATTTCTGTCTCTTATTTATACGGTTCGCCTTTTACCGCAGCAATACCCGGAAGTACTTTTCCTTCGATTGCCTCAAGCAACGCGCCGCCACCTGTCGAAACGTAAGACACACCGCCGGCCAAACCGAACTTATTGACGCAAGCGACCGAGTCGCCACCGCCTACTAAAGAGAATGCACCATTCTTGGTAGCCTCGACAACGGCTTCACCTATGGCGCGCGAGCCGTGTGTAAAGTTTTCAAACTCGAACACGCCGGCAGGACCATTCCACAGAATCGTCTTAGAGGTCTTGATGACATCTGCATACAACTGCTCGGTCTTCGGTCCAATGTCCAAGCCTTCCCAACCATCAGGAATTTCATTTACCGGAGCAAAGTCAGTCTTTGCGTCGTTATTGAAGTCGTCAGCAATTTTCGCATCGACAGCCAAAACCAGATTTACACCTTTGTCTTTGGCTTTCTGAATCAGTTCGAGCGCCAAATCCAGCTTGTCGTCCTCGCAAATAGACTTGCCGATTTTGCCGCCTTGCGCTTTGGTGAAAGTGTAGGTCATACCGCCGGTGATAATCAGATTATCCACCTTGTTCAGCAAGTTCTTGATGATGTCAATCTTAGAAGATACTTTCGAACCACCCATGATGGCCGTAAACGGACTGTGGATGTCGTTCAATACTTTATCAACAGCTTTCACCTCTTTCTCCATCAGGTAGCCAAACATCCTGTGGTCTGCATCGAACGAATCCGCCATGATAGCCGTCGAGGCATGCGCACGGTGAGCCGTACCAAATGCATCGTTTACATAGACATCTGCGTATGAAGCCAACGTCTTAGCAAACTCTTTCTGCTTCTCTTTCAATGCTTTCTTAGCAGCCTTCTTCTCTTCATCCGTCGCATCTTCAGCCAAACCACGCGGTTTACCCTCTTCCTCGGCATAGAAGCGGAGGTTTTCGAGCAGCAGCGCTTCGCCCGGTTGCAGAGCAGCCGCTTTGGCTCCGGCCTCTTCGCTCACACAGTCGCTTGCGAACTGAACGTCTACGCCCAGCTTATCGGAAACATGTTTCAGGATGTGTTTTAAAGAGTATTTGTCCGTTACGCCTTTCGGACGTCCCAGATGAGAACCGATGATCACACTGCCACCATCTGCCAAAATCTTTTTCAGGGTCGGAAGAGCTGCGCGGATACGCGTGTCATCCGTAATGTTGAAGTTTTCATCCAGAGGGACGTTGAAGTCCACTCTTACAAATGCCTTTTTACCGGCAAAGTTGAAATTGTCAATTGATTGCATAACTTTTTATATTTAAGTTCTGTATTAAACATAATCACGTTTTTAGCGGACACAAACTTACACAAAAATCTTTTACTTCAGTGTTACAAATCGCTTAATTCCACTTAGAATTCTTATTCAAAAGACTTGAATAACTTTTTTGGAAACTTTTAATAGTCAATAATAGAGATGATTTATATTTTTGTCTCCCGAAAATGAAAATCATTTTGAACAAAAACATTTTATATCTATGAGAATGAAACAGCTAAATCTACTACCCGTACTTTTATGTATGTTATTGGTTATGGGTACACGCGCATATGGCGCAAACGAATTTGTCAAGTTATACACACCTTACACGCAAATCGCAGTCCCGCCCGGCGAGTCGATCAGCTACAGCGTGGACGTCATCAACAACACCGAAACGACGCAGACTGCTGTTATTCGCGTCGAAGGTCTGCCGCGCAGTTGGAAATACGAACTGAAGGCGGGCGGCTGGACGGTGAGCGAAATCGCCGTGTTGCCGGGCGAGAAGAAAAACTTCTCGTTCAAGGTTGACGTCCCGTTCAAAGTCAACAAAGGTACCTACCGTTTTAAGCTAATGACAGACGGAGGCCCCGAACTCCCATTGACAGTAACCGTCTCTGAACAGGGCACGTATCAGACCGAGTTTGCCACCAAGCAGCCCAACATGCAGGGCAACGCCAAGTCGCCCTTCAACTTCAATGCGACACTGAAGAACCAGACGGCCGAACTGCAACGCTATGCCCTGATAGCTGACGCACCGCGCGGCTGGAACGTCGTCTTCCGCGTGCAGGGTAAACAGGCAACATCCGCCCAAGTCGAGGCCAACGCGACGGAAAACATCACGATTGACATCACGCCATCGGCCAGCGTACAGGCGGGCAGCTACAAGATACCTGTCCGCGCAACGACCAGCTCGACCTCTGCCGACATGGAGCTGGAAGTAGTCGTCACCGGCTCGTATGACATCGAACTGACCACGCCACGCGGGCTGGTAAGCTCCGACATCACCGCCGGAGGAACGAAACACATCGACCTCGTCGTCCGCAACACCGGATCAGCAGAGCTCAAAGACGTGCAACTGACTGCCAACAAGCCAGTGGACTGGGAAGTGACTTTCGACCCCGCCAAAATCGAGAAAATGACGGCCGGAAGCACCACCAACGTGACGGCAACCGTGAAAGCATCGTCCAAAGCGTTGCCCGGCGACTACATCACCAAGATAACGGCCAAGACGCCAGAAGCCAGCACCACGACCGAGTTCCGCATCTCCGTCCATACGCCAATGATTTACAGCTGGCTGGGCATCCTGATTATCGTTGTCGTCTTGGGCGGCGTCTATTACCTGTTCCGTAAATATGGGAGGAGATAAGCATGGAGGTCCCTTATGTGATCGAACTCGCCAGTTTGACTAAGCGATATGGGGATTTCATAGCTGTCGACAACTTGAACCTCTCAATCCGTAAAGGCGAGATTTTCGGCTTGCTGGGCCCCAACGGAGCGGGAAAATCAACCACCATCCTGATGATGCTGGGGCTGACCGAACCGACCTCCGGCATGGTGAGAGTTTGCGGTATCAACTCGACAACCGCCCCCATCGACGTCAAACGCAAAGTAGGCTACCTGCCCGAAGACGTAGGCTTCTACGAAGACATGACCGGCCTTGAGAACCTGCTCTACACCGCCGCTCTGAACGGCATCGACCGGCAAGAAGCCCACGAGAAAGCCGAGCGGCTGCTCGAACGCGTCGGGATACTCAAAGAAGCAGGCAAAAAGGTAGGAAAATATTCTAAAGGAATGCGCCAACGCTTAGGCGTAGCCGACGTACTGATTAAAAGCCCCGAAATTATCATCTTGGACGAGCCGACATCGGGAATCGACCCGGCCGGCGTACAGGATTTCATGAACCTGATTCTCCAACTGAGCCGCGAAGAGGGACTCACGGTCTTGTTATCTTCGCACCTCCTGAATCAGGTGCAGCAAGTATGTGATCGCGTCGGCTTGTTTGGAGGAGGGAAACTGCTGGCCGAAATCGAACTGACCGACTGGCACAAGAAGCCACACGGGCTGGACGACATCTATAACCAATATTTTGGAGGAGGGAACAATCATGAGTAACACGAACCATCCATTCTGGGTCATCGTCAATAAAGAGATTTCAGACTATGTAAGGAGCTGGCATTTTATCATCCTGATCGCCATTATCGCACTCACTTGCATGGGTTCGCTTTATACGGCGCTCAGCAACATCCACGAAGCCATCAAGCCGAACGACCCCGACAGTGCCTTCCTGTTCCTGAAGCTGTTCACGGTATCGGACGGGACACTGCCTTCGTTCATCGTCTTCATCAGCTTTCTAGGGCCGCTGCTAGGCATTGCGTTAGGCTTCGACGCCATCAACTCGGAGCAGAACAAGGGGACGCTGAGCCGTATCCTTTCGCAACCCATCCACCGCGATTACCTCATCAACGCCAAGTTTGTCGCGGCGTTGAGCGTCATCGGCATCATGCTTTTCGTCTTGGGGTTCTTGGTGATGGGGTTCGGATTGATAGCCATCGGTATTCCGCCTACAGCGGAGGAGTTCATGCGCATCATCTTTTTCCTGATTGTGAGCCTCTTTTATGTGGCATTCTGGCTGAACCTCTCCATTTTCTTCTCCATCCGGTTTAAACAGGCGGCGACATCGGCGTTGGCATGTGTGGCCATCTGGTTGTTCTTCAGCGTGTTTTACAACATGATTATCAACCTGATTGGGAAAGCCATCAGCCCGTCGGCAATGGCATCGGAGTACCAGATGATTGCCTACCAGCAATTCATGCTGAACCTGCTCCGCTTTGCGCCGAGCGAACTGTTCAGCGAGGCGACAATGACGCTGCTTATGCCGTCCATCCGTAGTTTGGGACCGCTGACAATGGAGCAAGTACATGGTGCCATCCCCAATCCGCTACCGCTGGGACAGAGCCTGCTGGTCGTCTGGCCGCAACTGACGGGACTGATTGCAGCAACCGTCGTCTGCTTCGGCCTCTCTTATTTCTCATTCATGCGCAAAGAGGTACGGTCGAGGTAATGGACATTTGACAATCATTTTCATCCTTTATTTGTAGAGACGTGGCGTGCCGCGTCTCTTTTTATTTGA
>CAYXIX010000137.1:0-6474 GCA_964465405.1 uncultured Parabacteroides sp.
AAAACAAAGGAGTGATGAAAAGAATACTGATTCCACTGTGTTTGGTGGCGGGATGCTATATGGCAAACGGGCAACGTTCTTTCCAATATAACGCACCAGACCGCCTGTTCGTAGAAGGGAAAGAATTGTTCGAATTAAAAAATTATGCCGGTTGTATCGATAAGCTGGAAGCATACAAACAACAAAAGGCAACAGAAACCGACCTTCTACAGGAAGCAGACTATATGTTGGTCTATGCTGCATGCGAACAGGGACGTCCGGATGCAGGCAACCTGTTGAAAGACTACTTGGAAGCCTATCCGGACTCGCGCCATAGCGATGAGGTTTGCTTCCTAATCGGTTCCACGCATTTCAAACAAAAGGAATATCCCAAAGCGATTTTCTGGTTTAATGAATCAGACATCGACTTGTTAAGCCCCGAACAACAAGAGGCTTATTCTTTCCGATTAGCCTATTCTTTACTCCAAACGGGGGAAAGAAAAAAAGCACGTGCCTATTTTGAACGGATCGGGCAAATCGGCGACCAATACCGGGAGGCCTCCATTTATTATGTCGCTTATATAGACTACGCAATGGGGAAATATGACGATGCTTTAATCAAGTTTACAAAACTAAAAGAAAGCTCGGCATTCCAAGAACAATCCCAATATTACATCACTCAGATTTATTTCATCCAAAACAAATATGACAAAGTGATCAAAGCGGGCGAAGCATTGCTCGCTCGTTATCCTGAGAGTCCTAATAATGGAGAAATTTATAGGATTGTCGGTGATGCTGCCTACCATCAAGGAGACACAGACAAAGCCATCCAAATGTTAAGCAGCTATGTCAAATCAACCCAAACGCCACTTCGGAGTGACCTCTATATCTTAGGCGTGTGTTATTACAACAAAGGGGAATACAAACAGGCAATCCGGATGCTGGGCCAAACCGTACGGAAAAACGACGAACTGACCCAGAATGCCTATCTTTATTTAGGACAAACGTATTTGCAATCGGGTGATAAAAACAATGCCCGTATGGCATTCGAAGCTGCCGCTACCGCTTCTTTCGACAAACAGGTGAAAGAGGTGGCCATGTATAATTATGCCTTGCTGATACACGAAACGGCATTTACGGGATTCGGCGAATCAGTTACCATCTTCGAGGATTTCTTGAATGATTTCCCCGATTCACAATATGCAGACAAGGTAAACGACTATCTGGTCGAGGTCTATCTGACCACTAAGAACTACGAAGCTGCGCTTAACTCTATCAACAAAATCAAGCAACCGAGTGCAAAAATATTGGAAGCAAAGCAAAACATTCTTTTCCAACTCGGGACTCAGGCTTTTGCCAATACCCGGATTGACGAAGCAATCGACTTGTTCAATCAAGCCATCGCACTCGGCTCATACAATCTGGAGGCACGTAGCGAAGCCTATTTTTGGCGTGGCGAATCGTATTATCGGAAAGGAGAATATGCCAATGCAATCACCGATTATCGAACCTATCTGAACAATACGCGTCAACGGGATACAGATATGTACGCTTTGGCTTATTATAACTTAGGGTACAGTTATTTCAAACAAAAGAACTACGACACGGCGTTAAGCCAGTTCCGTCAATATGTAGATAGAGAACAAAACCGGCAAGCGCCCTCTTTGGCAGACGCATACAACCGTATCGGCGACTGCCTTTATCAGAACCGACAATTCAGCCTTGCAGAAGAGAATTATGCTCGCGCCGTACAGATTGCGCCTGCTGCGGGCGACTATTCCATCTACCAGAAAGGTTTCCTGCAGGGATTGCAAAAAGATTATAAAGGAAAAATCGAAGCTATGGACCGCTTAATCAGCGAGTACCCGGAATCGCAATACGTGGACGACGCCTTGTTTGAGAAAGGACAGACTTACGTTTTAATTAACAACAATCAGGCCGCAGCCCAGACATTTGAGAAATTATTACGCGAATTTCCACAAAGCAGTTTGGCGCGTAAAGCCGGTGTTCAGTTAGGGCTACTTTATTATAATGACAACCAGCCGGAGAAATCTTTAGCAGCTTATAAACAGGTCATCAATAATTATCCGGGTAGCGAAGAAGCCAAAGTGGCCTTGCAGGACTTACGCTCTGTATATGTCGACCTCAACGATATCAATGCTTATGCCGACTATGTAAACTCACTCGGCGGTAATATCCATTTAGAGGTAAACGAGCAAGATTCGCTCACCTACATCGCTGCCGAAAAGTTGTTCTTGCGTGGCGACAACGACGGTGCACGCCGCAGCTTGGAGAACTACCTGCAAGCCTACCCGGAAGGCGCATTCAGCACAAACGCACATTTCTACCTCGCCAGCATTGCGTTCTCGCAGAAAAACTACGACGAAGCACATCGCCGGTTCCAGACGGTCATCGCCAGCAACGACACACGTTTTCTGGAAGAGGCTGTAGCCCGTACAGCAGAAATTGAATATCGCAAACAAGACTATCCGGCTGCACTGGAAAGTTTCAAGCATTTACAAGATGTTGCTGAAAGTACTGAAAACAAACAGGCTTCACGTATCGGCATCATGCGTTGTGCGTTACAAACAAATAAGCAGGAAGAAGCGCTAACAGCGGCAGATGCCCTTCTCAAAGACCCCAAACTTTCCCCAGAAATCGAAACCGAAGCCCGTTATACCCGTGCCAAAGCTTATTTGACACAGGGAGAACCGGGAAAGGCATCGGCCGACCTGAAAAAGTTAAGTCGAGATACGCGCACAGTACAAGGCGCAGAAGCCAAATACCTGCTGGCACAACTTTATTATGACCAGAACAATGATAAAGAAGCAGAAAAGGTTTTGATGAATTTTATTGAAGAAGGGACGACCCACCAATACTGGCTGGCTCGCGGATTCATCCTTTTGGCGGATATTTATATCCGACAAGGAGACGATTTCCAAGCACGGCAATATCTCACCAGCCTGCAAAACAACTACAAAGGAGAGGATGACATCGCCGATATGATTGTAGCCCGATTGGGTAAACTAAAAAATTAAAAGAAGATGAAAACAACGACATATTCTATAAAAACGCTCTGCATGACGGCACTGCTCGGTAGCGCCATAGCCGCCCATGCACAGGAAGAGCAGACAAAAGAGAAAGAGCTGAACCGGCAAATGACCCTCGAACGCGAGTATGACCCGACCGTGCAGGATGCCAACAAGGTAAACACCCTGCCGGAAGTCAAAGAGCCGGAAGTGACCAAACGCGCCATCGACTACGCGACCTTCACGCTCCCCATCAACCCGGAAAAGGAAATCTCACTCCTGCCGTCGGGCGACGTCATGACCGACATTCCTTACAACAAAAGGCGGGGCTACCTCAATCTCGGCGGGGGCACGCACCTCAACCTGAACGGCGACATCGGCTACCACATCCTCAGCACCGACCGCAACAAGCTGAATATCTGGTTCTCCCACCGCTCGACAAACGGCAACGTGAAGTACACGCAAGCGGTCGACCCAGAGCAGGAGAAGGTAAAAGCAAAGATTAACGACAACTTGGGCGGCATCGGCTTCAGCCATGTCTTCCGTCGTGCGACGCTCGACTTGGGCGCCCGTTATGGATATTCCGCCTATAACTATTACGGCCTGCCCTTCAGCAGCAGTTCGACGTTTGGCTTCGACCTTGCCGACCGCGACACGCGGCAGGTAGACCAGACCATTCAGGGATACGTAGGCGTCCGCTCGGCGGAAGATGCGCCGATGGGATACGACATCCGTTTCGACTATACGAACTTCGGGCACAAATATGGCGCCAGTGCCGACCACGACGGGGTGAAAGAGAATACCTTTGCATTAGGCATCGACCTCTTCGCCCCTTTCAACGGCAACCAGTGTATCGGCCTTGCCGTCGATGCCCGCTATTTCAACTATGCGCTTCCCCCCGAAGAGTCCTATAATCCGGGTACAAACGGCGCTACCTACACCATCTCCTCCTTCGAGAACCACTTCAACGGTATCCTTAATCCCTATTACCGGGTAGAGGGCGAGAACTGGCACGTCAAGCTGGGAGCCAAAGTGATGCTTGCCGCCGGATTCGACTATTGGGACGGCGGGAAGTTCTACGCCTCTCCGGATGTGTCTGCCGACGTGACGGTGGCACGCCAGACTGTCCTCTATGCCAAAGCAGGCGGAGAGATGTGTCACAACTCGATGTACGACCTTTCGCAAGTAAACCGTTATGCCGACCCACTCGAAGCCACGCTCCCGTCGTTCAACTGGCTCGACGCGAAGTTGGGATTGAAGAGCGGCATCGCACCGGGTTTCTGGTTCGATATATTTGCCGGCTATGCCGCCACGAGCAACGACTATTACTTTATGGCATACAACCCGCTCATGCAAGACCAATTCAACTACATCAAGACGCGTAGCGACATCGACAGCAAACGCTTCTATGCGGGGGCAGACCTGAAATACAGCTACCAGAAGCTGTTGGACATCCACCTGAAGGGCGTCTACAACAACTGGAAGATGAACTTGGGAGACGGCTCTTCGAAGCAAGAAATCGACCCCATCGGCAAGCCCGAGATGGAGCTGACCGCCGGCGTCACCCTCCGCCCCATCGACCGCGTGAGCGCGTCGCTCGACTACTACCTCGCGACGGGACGCAACGCCGAAGTGTTCGGCACAGTCGAGAAGCTGAAGAACATCAACGAACTGAACCTCACGGGCGCCTACACGCTGAACGACACCTTCGGCATTTACCTGAAGCTCAACAACGTGCTCTGCCAAAAGTATGAGCTTTACTACGGCTACCCGATGCAGGGCATCAGCGCAATGATCGGCATCAATCTCAATTTCTAAACCTTCCCGGTGTACCCCACAGTGGGGTACCGCCGTAGGGCACTGTGGGGTACTTCCATAGGGTACTGTGGGGTACCGTCATAGGGCACAGCTATGCACAACCAATGCCCATTCTGGTGCATACCCTTATTTACTGAAAAACATCGTATCTTTGCAGGAGGAAACTAAAACGGACAATATGCAAGGGACAAAGAACCTGACAGAGGGGCCCATCCGGCGGCAGCTGTTCAACCTCGCGCTGCCCATCATGGGGACGTCGTTCATCCAGATGGCATACAGCATCACCGACATGGCATGGGTGGGGCGCATCGGGAGCGAAGCGGTCGCGGCAGTCGGGGCTGTGGGAATCCTGACGTGGATGATTGCGTCGTTCTCATACCTGAACAAGGTCGGGGCGGAAGTCAGCGTGGCACAAAGCATCGGTGCACAGGAAGAGCACGATGCCCGAAACTATGCGTCGCACAACCTGACCATCGCGCTCATTATCTCCGTCTGCTGGGGACTGATGCTGTTTCTGCTGGCAGAACCCATCATCCGCTTCTTCAAGCTGGAGGCCGATATTGCGGAGCATGCCGTATCCTACCTGCGCATCATTACGACCGGCTTCCCCTTCATTTTCCTGACCGCCGCCTGCACGGGCATTTACAATGCGGCGGGACTGAGCCGCGTGCCCTTTTACGTAAGCAGCACGGGATTAATCATGAACATGCTGCTCGACCCGCTCTTCATCTTCGGCTTCGGCATGGGGACGGACGGGGCAGCATGGGCGACGTGGCTGTCGGAAGCAACGGTATTCACCATCTTCGTCTACCAGCTGAAACGACGTCACCGGCTGTTCGGCTCCATCCCTTTCCTGACACGGCTCCGGAAAGGTTACAGCCTGCGTATCCTCCGGCTCGGCCTGCCCGTCGCACTGCTCAACAGCCTGTTTGCCGTCATCAGCCTGCTGATGGCACGTACAGCCTCAACCTATGGCGGCCACATCGGCGTCTCGACCCTGACGGCCGGCGGACAAATCGAAGCCATCGCTTGGAACACTTCACAAGGCTTCAGCACGGCACTCAGCACCTTCACCGCACAGAACTATGCCGCCCGGAAACGGGAACGCATCTTGGCAGCCTACGGTGTGACCTTGCGGATGACCACCCTGCTCGGCGTCCTCTGCACCCTCCTGTTCGTCTTCTTCGGCAGCGAAATATTCTCGCTCATCGTACCCGAGCAGGCAGCCTACGAAGCCGGAGGCGACTTCCTGCGCATCGACGGCTATTCGATGATATTCATGATGCTCGAAATCACGATGCAAGGGCTGTTCTACGGGACCGGCCGTACCCTGCCGCCCGCCATCATCAGCATTACGTTCAACACGCTCCGCGTCCCGATGGCTATCGGGCTGACGGCACTCGGCTTAGGGGTCAACGGCGTGTGGTGGGCCATCAGCCTCTCCAGTATGTTAAAAGGGGTTGTGTCGTTCGTTTGGTTCCGCATTTTGCAAAAGCGGATACTATGATACAAGCGAACTATTCCCTGTTTTTGCCCACAAATCATACAGAGTACATTCGATAGAAAGGATAGAATGATGAACAAAGTACAACATTCAAATATAACAGCAGCGAACCAGATGGTACGTCTGTTCGACTTCGAAGAAAAC
>CAYXIX010000138.1:0-4167 GCA_964465405.1 uncultured Parabacteroides sp.
ATCGTTGTTTTGATATCAATTTGCGTCAGCATTATTATGCGAAAGAGTGGATTGAAGAATCTCTTTATTTGGCCAATGTGCTGAAGATAAACGATGAGGAATTGCGCCTTTTGCGGGAGATGTTTCATTTGGAGGGGTCGGATAAAGAGGTGGCAGATTGGTTTATGACCCGTTATAATTTGCGGATGTTGGTGTTGACAGGCGGGGCATCGTACAGTACGGTTTATACCTTGCAGGCAGAATCGACGCTGCCGACGCCCAAAGTGGAGGTTGTCGATACCGTTGGAGCGGGCGATGCATTTCTGGGGGCGTTGGTCGTATCTTTATTAAAGGGTGTTTCCCTGCGGAAAGCGCATGAGTTTGCCGTGAAGGTGGCTGCTTTTGTGTGTACGAAAGCCGGTGCGTGGCCAGCCTATGACAGAAAAGATATAGAAGGAATATGCGATGAATAAATCTTTAGCCAAAAAGATTTTTGGTTTTTAGTTTAGTTGATTAGAGAGATGGCTCGGGACTCCGGGCCATCTTTTTTATGCCTTTGTTTGCAGGGCTGCAAACGTTTTCTGCCTTTTCAGGTAGAAAGAGACGAGCAGGCTTTTCCGGCGGAGCTCGGGGATGTCCGTGAGCCGGGTTCGGGCCAGATTCTCCTTGCGCATGGATGCGTATGCGGGTTTCAGCTTGAAGAATGCCTGACGGGCCTCGTAGACGGCACGCGCATTGTTGAAACTACCTTCCAGCAAAAAACGAACGGCCGCCAGGTAGTCTAACCAAAAACGGCAGCGCATGACATGTTTCAACTCTTTTTCCGGCAGATTTTTGTAGAGCATCAGCAGGTTGTTGCGGAAATTGAGGAATGTCTTGCGCGGACTTTCTGCGTCGAGCGTCGCCCCTCCGACGTGATAGACAACCGATTGGGGCGTGCAGAGCAGCCTGTATCCGCGCGAACGCAGGCGCCAGCACAGGTCGATTTCCTCCTGATGCGCGAAGAACCCCGCGTCCAGTCCGCCCGCCTCCTTATACACCTGCGTGCGGATGAACAGGCAGGCCCCCGTTGCCCAGAGGATTTCCGCAGGGGTGTCATATTGTCCCTTGTCCTTCTCTACAACGTCGAACACGCGCCCGCGGCAATAGGGATACCCGTAGCGGTCCATGAACCCGCCGCATGCGCCGGCATATTCGAAGTATGCTTTTTCCCGTTGCGCCCGTATTTTGGGTTGTACGGCAGCGATGTCCGCCTCATTCTCCAACGCGGCGACGGGTGCATCGAGCCAGCCGGGCGTTACCTCCACATCGCTGTTGAGCAATACGGTATAGGTATGATTGATTTGCTTCAGCGCCTGATTGTAGCCTTCCGCAAAACCGAAGTTACGCTCCAGCCGGATGATGCCTACCGCCGGGAACTTCTCCCGCAGCACCTCCAGCGAGTCGTCCGTCGAGCCGTTGTCTGCCACAATCACGTCGGCTCGTTCGGCAGGCGTACAGGCGATGACGGAGGGAAGGAACGTTTCCAACAGTTCCCGTCCGTTCCAATTCAAGATAACGATTGCAATCTGTTTGTCCATCTTTTCCTATTTGATTTGCAATGCTGTTTGCTCTTCGTTCCAGTTTCCTAATTCCACTTGGCAGGTCTTGTTGACCAGCCTGCTGTCGTAGGGGGCTTCCACCCGGATGTAGTTTTCCGTGAAACCATGCATCAGCCCCTTCTTGCGGGTCTGTTCAAACAAAACGTTGGCAGTCTGGCCGATGTGTGACTTGTAGAAAGCGTGCCATTTGCGTTCAGACAGTTCCAACAACTGCTGGCTGCGGGCGTGTTTGGTCTTGGGGTCGACCACGTGGTCGATTTTGAGTGCTTGCGTGCCCGGTCGTTCCGAATAGCTGAACACGTGCAGCTGGCTGATGTCCAGACGCTCGATGAAAGCGCGTGTCTCGTCGAACAGCTCGTCCGTCTCGCCCCGTGTCCCGACAATCACGTCCACGCCGATGAACGCATGGGGCATTGCCGTTTTGATTTTCTCAATCTTGTGGCGGAACAGTGCTGTGTCGTAGCGGCGGTGCATCAGCTTCAACACCCGGTCGCTGCCGCTTTGCAGGGGGATATGAAAATGGGGGGCGAAACGTTTGCTGCGGGCTACGAAGTCGATAGCCTCGTCTGTAATCAGGTTCGGTTCGATGGACGAGATGCGGTAGCGCGCGATACCCGCTACGTCTTCGAGCGCGCGAATCAGGTCGATGAACGTTTCCCCCGTGCTTTTCCCGAAGTCGCCGATGTTCACACCTGTGAGCACGATTTCTTTTCCGCCTTGCCCGGCGACCTCTTCCGCCTGCTTGACCAAGCTGGCGATGGAACCGTTGCGGCTCCGTCCGCGTGCGAACGGGATGGTGCAATAGGTGCAGAAATAATCGCATCCGTCCTGCACTTTCAGGAAATGGCGCGTGCGGTCGTCGGCCGAACATGAAGGCGAGAAGGTTCGTATGTCTTTGGTCGGAGAGGTGATGTGCATGCCGTCTCCCTCTTTCTTCTTCAAGTTGTCGAGATAGGCGAGCAGGTTCGGTTTCTGTTCGGCTCCCAAAACCAAATCGACCCCTTCGAGGTGTGCCACCTCGCCCGGTTTCAGCTGCGCGTAACACCCCGTCACAACGACGAATGCGCCCGGATGCTGCTTGCTGAGCCGGCGGATGGCCTGCCGGCACTTCTTGTCGGCAAGTTCTGTCACCGAGCAGGTGTTGATAACGCAGATGTCGGCCTTTTCTCCCGGCCGTACCCGGCGCACGCCCGCTTCGGCAAGCGTCTTGCCGATTGCCGATGTCTCGGCAAAATTCAATTTGCATCCTAACGTGTAATATACCGCTTTTTTGTTTTCAAAAACAGTCTGGTCTATCATTTACTCTTCTAATTTCGCGCAAAGGTAAGGAATTTCTTTGTCTGCGACGGTCTTTTATGGTTGGTCGGGGCGTTTTTCATACCCTTCATAGTAGTATGACATTTCTAATCCTTTGAAAATGATTTCCCGGTCGTCCAATCGGTCTGTCAGGGCCTCTTGCAACAAGGAGCGTATTTCCAAGTCTTTTATCGGGCTACGTTCCATTGCCAGCAGGTATTCTTCGCGGTCGAAGCGACTCTAATCCACCATTCCACATATTTTTCCGCAATCTTTTTTCGTCAATTTCATATGTGTTCATTGTTTTCTCTTTTTCAAATCCCCTCGAATCATACAAAAGTAATGTTTTTCCGAGAAGATACCGGCACGTATTGTTGTACCCGGAAGTTAAAAAATATCACAAGGAGGGAAGATGGAGATGGCCGGGAGGTAGTTGTTCCCGTAATCGTTATGTCTGGGCGGACTTTTTGCAAAAAGCTGGTGCTCTGTTTTCGGGATTCAGAGGGATTTGTTACCTTTGTCAAATCAAACAATAGGAGAGGACAGGCGATATGAGATATTTGAACCCGAAAGCCGATTTGACTTTCAAGAAAGTCTTTGGCGAGCATCCCGATTTGGTCATCAGCTTTTTGAATGCTTTGCTGCCGTTCGAGAAGCCGGAAGAGGAGGTACGCGAAGTGGAGTATCTCAATCCCGAGTTAGTCCCGCAGAATCCACTGCGTAAGAACAGCATAGTCGATGTACGTTGCAAGGATGAATTGGGCCGCCAGTTTATTGTCGAGATGCAGATGATGTGGACTTCTGCCTATAAACAGCGTGTGTTGTTTAATGCGTCGAAGGCTTACGTCAGCCAGTTGGATGCGGGCGACGATTATGAGTTGTTGCAACCGGTCTATTCGCTGAATCTTGTCAACGATACTTTTTCTAATCAGGAAACCTATTATCATGATTTCCGGATTGTGGAGGTAGAGGAGACATCAGAAGTGATCGAAGGGTTGCGCTTCATCTTTGTAGAGTTGCCGAAGTTTACGCCCAAGAATTTTAGTGACAAAAAGATGCTGGTTCTCTGGTTGCGCTATTTGACGGAAATCAATGAAAAGACGGTCGAAGTGTCTCAAGACTTGTTGGATAACCCAGAAATCCGTAAAGCTGTCACACAACTGGAAGTGTCGGCATTTACCGAAGAACAGTTATTGGGTTACGAGAAATTTTGGGATATTGTGAGTACGGCAAAGACGACAATCAGCAGTGCACGTCACGAGGGACTTAAAGAAGGACGGGCAAAAGGTTT
>CAYXIX010000138.1:4267-6467 GCA_964465405.1 uncultured Parabacteroides sp.
AAGGGTTTGGCTGAGGGACGATCTGAAGAACGTTTTAGAATGGCATGTGAAATGAAATCCGATGGTTTACCTATTGAAACTATTGTCAAATATACGGGCCTTTCTGTGGATGAAATCAGAACTTTATGAAGACATATAAACCGGAAGCCTGGTTGCCTACTACGAAGAAAGAGGTTGAAGCACGGGGATGGGAATATGTTGATGTGATACTTTTCAGTGGGGATGCTTATATAGACCACCCTTCGTTTGGGGCTGCTGTCATTGGGCGGACACTTGAAGCCATGGGGCTTCGGGTGGCTATTGTGCCGCAGCCGGACTGGCGAGGTGATTACCGGGATTTTAAGAAACTGGGTGTGCCGCGTCTTTTTTTCGGCGTTTCGGCAGGAGCAATGGACTCGATGATTAACCATTATACTGCCAATAAACGGTTGCGCAGCGATGATGCATATACTCCAGATCGCCGTTCTGGCATGCGGCCGGATTATCCAAGTATTGTTTACACGAAAATATTAAAAACGCTCTATCCTGATGTGCCGGTTGTGTTGGGAGGAATTGAGGCATCGATGCGACGGGTTACACACTATGATTACTGGCAAGATAAGCTTTTACCCGGAATCCTGAAAGAAAGCCCTGCTGACCTGCTTATCTATGGTATGGGCGAGTTACCCGTCAAAGAACTGGTTCGCCGCTCGCAACAGGGAACACCATTTCAAATGATTCGGGATATTCCACAAACCGTTTATTTAGCTGACAGAGTCGTGCCACGACCAGATGATGTCATGCTTTTCTCTCATGAAGAGTGCCTGCGCGACAGACGGAAACAGGCTATGAATTTCCGGCATGTGGAAGAGGAGTCGAACAAGCTTCATGCTGCCCGCATTCTGCAACGGGTAGGTTCGCAGACGATAGTGGTCAACCCGCCTTTCCCTCCGATGACAGAAGCTGAAATAGACGCTTCGTTCGATCTCCCTTATACGCGCCTGCCTCATCCCAAGTACAAGGGAAAAACGATTCCTGCTTTCGAAATGATTAAGTTTTCTGTCAATATTCATCGAGGCTGTTTTGGGGGATGTGCTTTTTGCACGATTTCCGCCCATCAGGGTAAATTCATTGCCTCGCGCAGCCAAACATCTATCATGAAGGAGGTAGAGGCCATCACGCAGATGCCGGATTTCAAAGGGTACCTCAGCGACTTGGGCGGACCTTCGGCAAACATGTATCGGATGAAAGGAAAAAATCAGGAAATCTGTGCCCGCTGTAAACGTCCTTCTTGTATTTCTCCTGTTATTTGTAAAAATCTCAATGCAGACCATGCCCCTTTGTTGCAGTTGTATCGAGAGGTAGACCGTCTGCCCGCAATCAAACGCTCGTTCATCGGGAGCGGTGTGCGTTATGATTTGCTTTTACACCGTTATGTCGACGATGACCTGAACCGGTCGGCGCAGGCTTATACGGAAGAGTTGATTGCCCGCCACGTCTCCGGCCGTCTGAAGGTAGCCCCCGAACATACGGAAGAGGGTGTATTGAAAATGATGCGCAAACCCACATTCGAACTGTTTGAACGTTTTAATAAACTGTTTGACCGGATTAATAAGCAGCACGGACTGAACCAGCAATTGATACCCTATTTCATATCCAGCCATCCCGGCTGCGCGGAGGTCGACATGGTGAATCTGGCCATTAAAACAAAAAAAATGCATTTCCATTTGGAGCAGGTGCAAGATTTTACGCCCACCCCTATGACGTTGGCAACGGAAATGTATTATACCGGTTACAATCCTTATACGATGGAAAAGGTTTATACCGCCCGCACGAAGGAGGAAAAATTGGCGCAACGCCAATTTTTCTTTTGGTATAAACCTGAATTCCGTAACTCCATTATCCGTGCACTGCAAAAACTGAAAAGGAAAGACCTGATTCCGAAGTTATTGGGCAGGTAAGTTTATTCTTCAGATATTCCCTTTCCAAGCAAGTTTCCGGAACGGTACAACGTTATTGCATAGGTTGTGACGATGCAGATGTGATTTTTCAGCTACTTTTTTGAAAAGACAGGCAGGAGGTAAATCGAAATACATAGGAAGCGGATGAATTTACCTCCCGGCAAGCATATCGCAATTCGGGAATTTTGCGTACATTTGACACGACTAATCAAAATGTTTAATTCTTATGAAAGTAAAAAATCTTATTCCAGTGTTCTGCC
>CAYXIX010000139.1:0-6394 GCA_964465405.1 uncultured Parabacteroides sp.
CAGCGAATGTAGAAAAACTGGAGCATCATATTCGAGCCTGCGCGTCGCAAGGAGCTGATTTGGTGGTTTTGCAGGAGCTGCATAACGGATTGTATTTTTGCCAGACGGAAGATACGGCGCGCTTTGACGAGGCGGAGCCGATTCCGGGTCCTTCGACGGAGACGTTCGGGCAATTGGCTAAAGAGTTGGGCATTGTCTTGGTGCTTTCGTTGTTCGAACGGCGGGCGCCGGGTTTGTATCACAATACGGCGGTTGTGATTGAGAAAGATGGCTCGATTGCCGGTCGGTATCGGAAGATGCATATCCCTGACGACCCGGCTTATTATGAGAAGTTTTATTTTGCACCCGGCGATTTGGGGTTTGAACCGATTCAGACGTCGGTTGGTAAATTGGGTGTCTTGGTTTGTTGGGATCAGTGGTATCCAGAGGCTGCCCGGCTGATGGCGATGCGGGGAGCCGAATTGCTGATTTATCCGACGGCTATCGGGTGGGAAAGTTCGGACACGGACGCTGAGAAGTTGCGCCAGCGGGAGGCTTGGACTACGGTTCAGCGCGGACATGCTGTGGCAAACGGGCTTCCGGTGATTACGGTAAATCGCGTGGGGCATGAAACAGACCCTTCGGGGCAGACCGGTGGTATCCAGTTTTGGGGCAGTAGCTTTGTGGCGGGGCCGCAAGGAGAGCTGTTGGCTGTACTGTCTGACAGAGAGGAAGATGTTCGTGTCGTGACAATCGACCGGACGTGTACAGAAAATGTACGGCGTTGGTGGCCTTTCTTCCGCGACCGGCGTATCGATGCATTTGGCGGGCTGACGGAGCGTTTTTTAGTGTGATTCGTCTGTGGAATGTTGGGGCAGGTGCAGGATGAAACGGATGAGTGCGACAAACACTTTTCCGTATTTTTCCAATTTAAGCTCGCCGACACCCTGTATCGTGCCAAAAGCTTCCAGTGAGATAGGTTTTTTCTCGACCATGTCGTGAAGCGCGTCGTCAGAGAAAATCAGATAAGCCGGGATGGTTTCGCGTTCGGCGATTTGTTTGCGGAGTTGCTGTAAAGAGTAGAGAAGTGTTTCTTCGAGGGACGCCGATTGAGCGGGGCGTATCAGGCGGTATTTGTAGCCGCCTTTCTTGGTCGGGAGAACGAAATCTTTCGTTTGTTGATATTCCGTCAAGAACGCTTGTTGTTCCCCATAAAGCACTTTGCGCCCTAAGGCCGTGACCTTCAGGTGGCCGGCTGATGTGTAGTCGATTTCGATATATCCCAGTTGGAGCATTTGATAGAGATACTCTTTCCATGTTTTGCCGTTCAACTCTTTCCCCGCACCGTAGGTTTTTAGTTTGTCATATCCTTTTTCCAATATTTCTTCTTTATTCGAGCCACGCAGCAGGCCGATTAGTAAATGCATGTTAGCCGTTTGTCCGGTTCGATAAATGCCGCTTAATGCTTTCTGCACTAAGATGCTTCCGTCAAAACGCTGGGGCGGATTCTGGCAGACGTCGCAGTTCCCGCAGTCGGTGTCAGTCTCTTCGCCGAAATAGCTCAGCAGGATGCGTCGGCGGCAGATGTTTGCTTCGCAGTAGCGGCGCATGCGGTTGAGTTTTTGCAGGTAAACCTCTTTTTGATTGCTGGTTTCCGCCATGTGCCGGTGGAAAAGGATATCTCCAACAGAATAAAACAGCAGCGTATCGCTTGGCATCCCGTCGCGCCCGGCACGCCCGATTTCCTGATAATAATTCTCGATACTTCCCGGCATGTTGAAGTGAATCACCCAACGGACGTTACTCTTGTCTATTCCCATGCCGAATGCTACCGTCGCACAGACAACCCGTATACGGTCGTTGATGAAATCTTCTTGCGCTTGCTCGCGCTGGGTATGGCTGAGGCCGGCATGGTAGGTAACGGCCCGGATGCTGTATTCGGCCAGTTCTTTGACCAATGATTTCGTGCTGTTGCGGCTTGGGCAATAAATGATGCCGCTTTGGTGCGGATGTTTGCGGATGAAGTGGACGGTGGCAGCGAGTTTTTCTTTTTTGCTCAGTCCGCGACGAACGGTCAGCGATAAGTTGGGACGATCGAACGAGGAGATAAACGTTTCCGGTTCGTGTAGTTTCAGTTGGTTGATGATGTCGGCACGCGTAATCTTGTCGGCAGTTGCGGTTAGCGCGATGATGGGAACTCTTGGGAAGTTCTCTTTCAGGACAGATAATTGGGCATATTCCGGACGAAAATCATGCCCCCAGTGGGAAATGCAATGCGCCTCGTCGATAGCAATCAAGGAGATGTCGATGCGGGGAAGCAGCCAATGCAGTTCGCTGATGACCCGCTCGGGCGAGATATAGAGCAACTTCACCTTTCCTTGTATGCAGAGTTGGCATACGCGGTTCCGCTCCTCTTCCGGCATCATGCTGTTTAGGGTTGTGGCCGGAATGCCGTTGGCAAGTAGTCCTTCTACCTGATCTTTCATGAGCGATATCAAAGGGGAGATGACAAGAGCCGTTCCCTGCAAATAGATGGCGGGCAATTGGAAACAGATAGATTTGCCGCCGCCGGTAGGCATCAAGACCAGCGTGTCTTTTTTCTGCAAGATTCGTTGGATGATTTCAGCCTGTAAAGGGCGAAACGAGGTATAACCGAAAAAGCGTTTAAGCAGTAACAGTAGTTCGTTCATGAAAATTACTTTCTGTATCGTAAGGATAGAACACGAATTTACACGGATGAACACAGGTTTATAATGATGATGCTGACCAGCCAAAAGAATAAGTCTGTGTTCATCTGTCTGATCCGTGTATTCCGTGTCCCATTTTCACAGCCGTGTAACTTTGCTTAAATCAATGGTGGAACAGCCGCACACCGGTGAAGGCCATCGCAATGCCATACTTGTCGCACGTCTCGATTACGTTATCGTCACGGACGGAGCCGCCTGCCTGTGCGATGTATTCCACGCCGCTCTTATGTGCCCGTTCAATGTTGTCGCCAAAGGGGAAGAAGGCATCCGAACCTAAGGAGACACCTTTCAGCGTGTCGAGCCACGCCCGTTTTTCTTCGCGCGTCAGGATTTCCGGTTTTTCGGTGAAGAACTGTTGCCATACGCCGTCGGCCAGCACGTCGTCGTGGTCGTCGCTGATGTAGACGTCGATGGTATTGTCGCGGTCGGCACGACGAATCTTCTCGACCCAAGGCAGGCTCATGACTTTCGGATGTTGGCGCAGATACCAGATGTCGGCTTTGTTGCCGGCCAAGCGTGTACAGTGGATGCGGCTCTGCTGTCCGGCGCCGATACCGATGGCTTGCCCGTCTTTCACGTAGCAGACCGAGTTGCTTTGCGTGTATTTTAGGGTGATAAGTGCAATCAGCAGGTCGCGTTTCGCCTCGTCTGTAAAATGTTTGTTCTGTGTCGGGATGTTGGCGAGCAGGCTTTCGTCCAGCTTGATTTCGTTGCGCCCCTGTTCGAAAGTCACGCCAAACACATCTTTGTGCTCGATGGGAGCGGGGCGATAAGCCGGATCGATGCGAATGATGTTATACGTCCCTTTCCGCTTGCTTTTCAAGATTTCCAATGCTTCTGGCGTATAATCCGGAGCGATGACACCGTCCGATACTTCCCGGTGAATCAGTCGGGCGGTCGCTTCGTCGCACGCATCGCTCAGGGCGATAAAGTCGCCGTAAGAAGACATGCGGTCAGCCCCGCGGGCACGTGCGTAGGCGGTTGCCATTGGCGTGAGCGGCAGGTCGTCCACGAAATAGATTTTCTTCAGCGTTTCGCTCATCTCGATGCCGACGGCAGCTCCGGCAGGGCTTACATGCTTGAATGATGCGGCAGAAGGCAGTCCGGTCACCTCTTTCAGCTCTTTGACTAACTGCCAACTGTTGAATGCGTCCAGAAAATTGATGTAACCCGGGCGGCCGTTCAACACTTCGATGGGCAATTCACCCTCTTGCATAAAAATGCGTGACGGCTTCTGGTTGGGATTACAGCCGTACTTGAGTTCTAATTCTTTCATGCTGTCTATTCTTTTTATTGTTTCATGAATAATCGTTTGTATTCTTGTGTTTCTTTCTGATTATTTCTACAAAGGTAACGTTATTCTTAGAAAGAATGGATTGTCGGTAGTATTAAATTTACTTTCCGGGAAAATCCATTTGCTTTCCGGCTATTGGAATTTACCTTTTCTTATTCCCGTTTGATTTTCTGGAAAACCTGCATCACCTCTTCATCCGTCAGCATTTTGCCATAAGTAGCGTAGTCCATGCGGAAGGTGCAGCCGTTTTTGTATTCCGAGCAGCCGTAGGCGGTTTTCCCGCGCAGGATGTGTCCTTTCCCGCACAGCGGGCACAAAGGTGTCTGAGGCGCTTCTCCTTTCTCCTTCTTGGTTGTACGCGTTTTGCGCGGCTTCTTCTCTTTCTCCTTTTCCGGAGTCGGCGTTTCGATGGTGATGCTGCGGCGGCTCTGGTCGGAGAGGACGTGGAGCACGATTTCGTTCACCATCTGTTTCAACTCTTCGAGGAAGGTGCGGGCTTCGTAGGTACCGCGTTCGATTTGGCGCAGCTTCTTTTCCCACAGGCCGGTCAGTTCGGCACTTTTCAGCAGTTCCTCTTGGATGGTGCCAATCAGCTCCGTACCCGTAGCCGTCGGGTAGAGATTCTTGCGCTCTTTGCGGATGTAGTTCCGTTTGAAAAGGGTTTCGATGATGGCGGCGCGGGTCGAGGGGCGGCCGATGCCGTTCTCTTTCAGGGCATCGCGCAGTTCGTCATTGTCCACCAGCTTTCCGGCCGTTTCCATCGCCCGGAGCAGGGTCGCTTCCGTGTAGGGTTTGGGCGGTTGCGTCCATTTTTCGCCCAGCATCGGTTCGTGCGGACCGCTTTCGCCTTTGACGAATGCCGGCAATGTTTTTTCTTCCTCATTGGCATCGCTGTCTGCCTCATTTGGGTCGGCAGCCAAATTTTTTTGCCCGGCGGCTAAATTTTTTTGGTCGGCAGTGAAAACAATGCGCCAGCCGGGTTTTAAAATCTGCTTACCCGACACTTTGAATTCGACCTTGTCTGCCTTCCCCAAAACTGTCGTGGTGGAGATTTCGCAATCAGGATAGAAGACGGCGATGAACCGGCGTGTTACGAGGTCGTACACCTTCCGCTCGTTGTCCGTCAGGTTACGGGCGGGTATGCCGGTGGGAATGATGGCGTGGTGGTCGGTTATTTTGGAATTGTCAAACACCCGTTTGTCTTTTCTGATTTTGCTTGCGGCGAGCAGCGGGGCTGTCAGGTTGGCATAGTCGACCAAGCCTTTCAGTGTGTTGGGCACTTTCGGGTAGATGTCGTCGCTCAGGAACGTGGTGTCGACGCGCGGATAGGTCGTCACTTTCTTCTCATACAGCGATTGGATGAGCTTCAGCGTATCGTCTGCCGTGAAGGCGAATTTCTTGTTGCACTCCACCTGCAAGGAGGTCAGGTCGAAGAGACGGGGTGCATATTCTTTCCCTTTTTTCTCGGATACATGAGTGACGGTGAAGTCTGCTTGGCGGACGCTTTCCAACAACGTTTCGCCCTCTTCCTTCTTCGAGAATTTCCCTTTCGTGGCAGAGAAGGTCGTATTCCGGTAGACGGTCTTCAGTTCCCAATAGGGTTCGGGCTGGAAATGGTCGATTTCGGCCTGCCGGTTGACGATGAGCGCCAACGTAGGGGTTTGTACCCGCCCGATGGAGAGCACCTGCCGGTTCTGTCCGTAGCGCAGCGTATAGAGGCGGGTGGCATTCATGCCCAAGAGCCAGTCGCCGATGGCGCGTGAAAGCCCTGCTTCGTACAGACGCGTAAACTCCGACTGAGCTTTCAGGTGTTGGAATCCTTCGCGTATCGCCTCTTCCGTCAATGAGGAGATCCAAAGGCGGTAGACCGGGCATTTGCAACCGGCTTTTTGCATCACCCAGCGTTGGATGAGTTCGCCCTCTTGCCCCGCATCGCCGCAGTTGATGACCATCTCGGCGTTTTGCATCAGCGACTCGATGATTTTGAATTGTTGTTCGTAGGTCGGGTTACTGATGAGTTTGATACCGAAGCGGGGCGGAATCATCGGGAGCGAAGCAAGGCTCCACCGCTTCCAGCTTTCCGTATAGTCGTGCGGCTCTTTGAGTGTACAGAGATGTCCGAAGGTCCACGTAACCTGATACCCGTTCCCCTCGATATACCCGTTCATCTTTTTGGTTGCTCCGATTACTTCCGCAATTTCGCGTGCCACACTGGGCTTTTCTGCTATGCAAACTTTCATTCCCGAATCCGCTTGTTGTTGAATTATGGTGCAAAAGTATGGTTTCTGGCTGACTTCCCGAAAGTTTTTCCTGCCAAACCCTTTCTCCCTCTTGGAGGAGGAATCGTAAACCTGTTTGCGACATTTTGGCAGCC
>CAYXIX010000140.1:0-6336 GCA_964465405.1 uncultured Parabacteroides sp.
GGAAAAGAAGAAACACTCTTCAAGTTTTAAAACTCAAAATTTAAACAGGCTCTTATATTTTCCCGTTGTTCTATGAAGAGTGGGGATTGGAGCGGACAGATGTAGTAACGACTTGGGATAACAAAGGAGACATCGTGATAGGCAATGATGTATAGATAGGATATGAAGCGGTTATCATGACCGGTGTGCATATCGGTAACGGGGGTGTCGTTGCCATCCATGCTGTTGTGACAAAAGATGTACCGCCTTATCCGATAGTCGGCGGTGTTCCAGCCTGATACAGAAACGTTTCGATGACGATACAGAAATTGTAAATGCTCAAATGGTGGGATTGGCCGGTCGAAAAGATACGACGTTGGTTGCCTTACCTTATGAATGGCGAGGTGGATGGAATGCTTGTGGATTGAAATGGATACATCGTCCGTGCCTTTCTTGTTCTTTATTGTTTTGTCGGCGGGTAATCGAAAGATAGCTGTAGGTAATTTAGTTTAGAAAGAAGGAAACGTTATGTCTTCATTGCCCCTAAACGCATCAAAAGGTTGACTCAAAAAGAGTCAACCTTTGTCTTGCAGGTTCTTGCTCAATCGCATGGCGCAGAAATTGGGGCCGCACATGGTGCAATAGTCACCGTCTGTCACGGCGCTTTCCTTGTAATATTGTAGGGCACGTTCGGGGTCGAGCGAGAGATTGAACTGGTCTTTCCAGCGGAACTCGAAGCGGGCTTTGCTCAGTGCGTTGTCGCGCACTTGCGCGCCGGGATGCCCCTTCGCAAGGTCGGCAGCATGGGCCGCAATCTTGTAGGCGACGACACCAGCCCGCACATCTTCTTTATTGGGCAGCCCCAAATGTTCTTTGGGCGTGACATAGCAAATCATGGCTGTTCCTTGCCATGCGATTTGCGCCGCGCCGATGGCGGAGGTGATATGGTCATATCCGGGTGCGATGTCGGTTGTCAGCGGGCCGAGCGTGTAGAAAGGAGCGTTGTGGCACGCATACTGTTGCTCTTTCATGTTCTCGTGAATCTTGTTCAATGGCACATGACCCGGCCCTTCAATAAGTACCTGTACGAACTGGTCCCACGCGACGTGCGTCAGTTCGCCCATCGTGTGCAGTTCGGCAAATTGCGCGGAGTCGTTGGCATCGTAGATGGAACCCGGCCGAAGCCCGTCACCGATGGAGACAGCGATGTCATACTGCTTGAGTATCTCGCATATTTCGGCAAAATGTGTGTAAAGAAAATTCTCTTCGCCATGCAGCTGCATCCATTGTGCCATGATAGATCCGCCACGCGAGACGATTCCCGTAAGACGTGTATGGGTCAGGTCGATATATTTGCGAAGCAAGCCGGCGTGAATCGTGAAATAATCGACCCCCTGTTCGGCCTGTTCGATAAGCGTGTCGCGATAGATTTCCCATGTCAGGTCTTCCACGCGCCCGTTTACCTTTTCCAGTGCCTGATAGATAGGAACCGTTCCCATCGGGACAGGACAATTGCGGATAATCCATTCGCGCGTTTCGTGTATGTGGTTGCCTGTCGAGAGATCCATCAGCGTGTCGCCACCCCATTTGCAACTCCACACCGCTTTTTCGATTTCTTCATCAATGCCCGAAGAAAGGGCCGAGTTCCCGATGTTAGTGTTGATTTTTACGAGGAATCGGCGACCGATAATCATCGGTTCGGCTTCCGGGTGATTAATGTTGGCCGGGATGATGGCGCGACCGGCAGCAACCTCTTTACGGACGAACTCGGGAGTGATATACGACTTCAATCCCAATGCTTCGATTTGCTGATTCTCACGGATGGCGACATACTCCATTTCCGGAGTGACAACACGGCGTTTGGCGTAGTACATCTGTGTGATATTTTTGCCCGGTTTAGCCCGATAGGGTAGGTGCTGTATGGGGAAACGGACGCCGGCAAGCGAAGGGTCTGTCAGGCGTGCACGTCCATATTCGGAAGTGAGTGCATCCAAACGGACGAGGTCTTTGCGACCTTCATACCATGCTTCGCGGATGCGGGGAATACCTTGTTGGGTATTGACTGTACATTTATGATCCGAATAAGGGCCGCTTGTGTCGTAAACAATTACCGGATTATTTTTTTTTTGAACCCGCTCGCCGTCAGCATTGCGCGCAACGGTGTCGAGCAGGTTGATTTGGCGCATGCCTACCCGGATGTTGTGGATTTTCCCTGCCACATATATTTTTTCTGAAGCAGGGTAGGAAATGCGTATTCGGTTTTTATTTGCCATATAATGTGTTATTAATTGATTATTTCATTGATTGGATGTGGATGCACAACGCTGGATTTCGCGGATAAAGCGGCGGGTCTCCTCTGTCGGGTCTTCTGCCTGTATGAGGGCACTAGAAACGGCAATGCCGTCTATGCCGGTCTTCATCAAAGGTTCTATATCTTCAAAACGAATACCGCCGATGGCAAAGATAGGAATGTGTATATCGTTTTCCCGACATTGCCGGACAACCGTGCGATATCCCTCTATTCCCAGAATGGGACTTAGTTTCTCTTTGGTTGTGGTGAAACGAAAAGGTCCCAGACCGATGTAATCGGCCCCTGCTTGAACCGCATGCATGATGTCTTCGAATGTATTGGCGGTCGCACCAATCCAGAAAAGGTTGTCTTTCCCTTCTGCTTTCAGACGTTTACGGGCTTCGTCGACCGGCATGTCATGTTTCCCTAAGTGGACACAATGGATATCGGCTTGCAGTGCAATATCTAAATTATCATCAAGGCAACAGCAACATCCTTTCTGATTCTTTACATATTGCGAAACGCTTTGTGCCAGTTCCAGTGTCAGGCCGTTTTTTACCCGTAGCTGAATCCAATCGCATCCGCCAGCGATGACTTGTTTCACTTCATCCAGTTCTGTATAGCGGTCTGTCCGATGCGTGATAAACATCAAACGGCTCATATCCGATAGATTCAGACGGGGGCGTATATCTGTCTGTATTCCTGATATCATGTTGGATAGTAATTTATATCGTTCTATAATGAAGTTCTTTTCTGTGATGGAAGGTCGCTCTCCCCATAAAGCCCCCAACACCACAACACCGCCGAACGCATAGGGGCGAAGCTTCGGAAGCGTGTCTGCCGAAATACCGCCTAATGCAAACACTTGCTCGTTGATGATGCCTGCGTCAGAGGCTTCTTGGAGTGTTTCGGGCGGGAAACCGTTCCCATAACCGATTTTTGAGATACTTGCGAAAATGGGACTGAGAAATTGATAGTCCAATCCGTCCCCCTCTTTCAATTCGTCAATTGAATGGCACGAACGGCTGACCGAGCCGCCAAAGTGAGCGGTTTTTTCCGGGTTGCGCCGGTTCAGGTGGATACCACCTACATTATAGATGTCAGTCAAGTCGAAATGTTCATGAAGTACAAGCTGAGGATGATAAACAGACGGTATGGCATCCAGCAATGCACGCAATTCTGCCTGCGTGCAACCGGGTTTGCGGAGGTGCAGCCGTTCCAAACCGGCTTCTAAAAGGACTGTCAGGATTTCCCCCTCGCCGGGAAAGAAACAGGGCATTGTGATGACAATCAGCTTCATAGTGGAATCTTTACGAGAGAAAGGGGATTAAAAAAGTGGTCGATCGGACCGTGTCCTTTACCGACGAGCGTGTCAGCTCCTTCGCGGATGGCTGATGTGAGATATGCTTTTGCTTTCCCGACAGCCTCTTGCAGGTTGGCTCCCAACGCTGCATAGGCAGCAATAGCCGACGATAGCGTACATCCCGTCCCATGCGTGTTGGGCGTGAAGAAAGCAGGCGCAACGAACCGTAGAGGTGGGGTCTTATGGACAAACAATAGGTCGGTCATTTCGCCGCCCGGCAGATGGCCTCCTTTCATCAGAACCGCGTGGCAACCCAAGTCCAACAATTTCTGCGCGGCTTTCTCCATATCGGCTTCGTTCCGAATCGTAATCCCCGTGAGGAATGTCGCTTCGTTGGTGTTGGGCGTGAGTAATGTTGCCAGAGGGAACAGTTCGTTCACAAGTGCATCAATTGCCTCGTCTTCCATCAGTTTGCTTCCGCTGGTCGAAATCATGACAGGGTCGAGGATGACAACCGGTGGCACATACGTCCGAATCACGTTTGCCACAAGACGAACGGTTGTTTGGTTATGGAGCATACCGATTTTGACGGCATCTATCGTCAGGTCTTCCCAAACGGCGCAGAGCTGTTCTTCTACGATTTTGGGTGATACGGCTTGTATGCCTCTTACTCCCTGTGTATTTTGGGCCGTAATGGCCGTAATGACTGAAGCACCATACACTCCCAGCGCGGAAAAAGTCTTCAAATCTGCCTGTATGCCAGCACCTCCACTGCTATCAGAGCCTGCGATGGACAGCGCTGTCGGATAACGAAATTTTGCGTTAATATTCATCTTCTATTCGAAAGGGGGAAAAAGCCTATCTGTTGTTTCCTACGGCGGCATTACCCGCATCAGGTTCACAGGGTATAATCTCAGCCCGTTTTATACAGTAAGGCACCCCTTTCGTTGTACAAATGTACATAAAAACTTCGAATTGTAAGCAAGGAGCATAAAAATCAAGTCCGCACACTATATGCCTCCGGTGTAAATTCGTTTTGTTTCCATGTATTTAGATTTACCTTCCGGGCTATGTTTTTGTTTGAAGAATTTGCAATTGGATATAAAAGTATGTGTTTTGGCACATTGTATAACCGCAAACTGTTGTAATCGTTTCCGCATGAAAGCCTCTTTCTAAAATGCTTCCGTCATGTTCATGTAAAGTTGTACGCCGGGTTGTCCGGGTTCTTTTCCGATGTCAAGCCGGAAATTCTTGCCCGGTTGCATCTGGAAACGGAGACCGGCGCCGAAGTTGAGTTTCCATTTCTTCCAGTCGAAAGGATCTGAGCCGATGGTGCCCGTTCCGGCCCAAGCGACGAAACCGCATTTTGCCCAAAAATTACCACTCTTGTAGCTGGCGGGCGAGCCGAACATGTGCCGATACTCTACGATACCGTATGCCATCGACTTGTCCCGGTACTTGCCAATATAATATCCGCGCAAGTCGAAAGGCGAGCCGAAACTGGGCAATTCGGTAAAAGGAATCTGTCCCAATCCGATTTGGCTTTTGACAATCCAGGCAAGTGTGCTGCGCGGACGGAAAATATTTTGGAACTGACGATATTCCAACTCAATCAGTTCATAATTGTAATCGCCACCCCAATATTTTCCAAACACTTTGACATTGGCGCCTACGAGCAGTCCTCGCGTTGGGGTTGCTACATCGTCGCGCGTGTCATACTGGATAAGTCCACCTAACCCAACATTGAAATACTTACTCTCGTTAGAACCTGCACGTTCAAATTGCCGGTAATAATCATCTTGTGCCATGAGTGGGTTGATGTCCGTCGCCCGCGTGTAGTTCAGCTCGAAGAGGCCGCCTACATAGAGATGGGGGCACACTTCCCAAACAAAGCGTGGGTAGAGCTGGAAGTAACTCCGGTGGAAGTGTGTCGTAGAGTCGCTGCGTATCGTGTTTTCGGCTTTCTCCATCCCCCGCCCGTAGTAATGGGAAGGTTCGTTGCGATAGCTGTAATTTACATAGATACGAAAATGATTTTGATTGAAAAAGAAGGTTCCCGCCCCCGCGACGACTATCGTCCCGTTGATGGAAAGATTGACACCGGCCGGCAAGAAGGAACGTTGCAAGAGCGAATCTCGTTTGTTGGTCTTGAAACTTGCCAACACTGCACCGCCCACGCCGAAAGAGGCTTCTGGCGTGTAAGATGGCCCGCCGAAAACAGACCACCAGACATTTTTATGAGCTCGGATAGAGTCTTTCCGTAATTTCTTTTGATACTGTTTAAACTGTTTTTCGTTTAGTTCCATGCCGTCAATGATGTATTTTCCGTTATACCCTTTTTGCAGAACGGAGTCTGGTGATAGTTCCGTCTTTTTAGGTGTAGAAACGGCAGTGCCCTGCTCTTGGGCTTTTGTTGGATTGGCAAGCACGAGATTCAGTGTTGCGATGACGTATAATATCCCTTGTTTAAACATCTGTATAGTCTGAAATTACGCATGCAAAAATATAAAAAAATAGTGACTTTGTTCTTGCTTTTGATTTTTCCATTCTTCGTAGAAGCATGATGTGTCGCCTGTTTCCTTTCTTCATGTGTGAAATAGATACGTAAAAAAGAGGCTGTCTCAAAATGAACATTGGGATAGCCTCTGTTGTTTCATTTCACCTGACTTCGTCACTCAATATTTAGTAAATTCATAATTGCTTATTATTGAATGTTTTTGGCATGTTTATTCGTAAAAAGAAGAACCGATCCGGTACTACAAGT
>CAYXIX010000141.1:0-6246 GCA_964465405.1 uncultured Parabacteroides sp.
TTTTCTCTATTAATTTCTTTGCTGATACAAATTATTATTCTACATTTGCAGCGTCAAACAAAAAAGATGTGAACAATGATAAACAACGTGTTGCATAGTATTCTCGTGGTGGTCCTTCTAGTCATTAGCAGGTAAGGAGAAAGGTATGTAAGAGGTTGTGACATTCATGAAGATATTCTTAAAGCCTTTCTCCTTGTATAGAGAAGGGCTTTTTTAATTAATAAGAGAAGATATGATGAAGAATCCGTTAAGAAGTTCATCCAGTACAGAGGGCAGGCGTATGGCAGGTGCACGCGCTTTATGGCGGGCCAACGGCTTGAAAGAAGAGCAGTTTGGCAAACCCATCATCGCCATTGTCAATTCATTCACTCAGTTTGTTCCCGGACATGTACATTTGCACGAAATTGGGCAATTGGTGAAGGAAGAGATAGAAAAACTGGGATGTTTTGCCGCCGAGTTCAATACGATTGCCATCGACGACGGGATTGCCATGGGGCACGACGGGATGCTTTATTCGCTTCCTTCGCGTGACATCATTGCCGACAGCGTGGAATATATGATAAACGCACATAAAGCCGACGCGATGATTTGCATCGGCAACTGCGATAAAATCACACCGGGTATGCTGATGGCTGCCATGCGGCTGAACATCCCGGCTATATTCGTCTCCGGAGGGCCGATGGAGGCCGGTGAACTGGACGACCGTCATTTGGACCTGATTGATGCCATGATTGAATCGGCGGATACATCGGTCAGTGACGAACGGGTCGACCAGATTGAACGGAATGCCTGTCCGGGATGCGGCTGCTGCTCCGGAATGTTTACCGCCAACTCAATGAATTGCTTGAACGAGGCAATCGGTCTGGCTCTTCCCGGAAACGGAACGATTGTGGCAACGCATGCCAACCGCAAGCAACTGTTCCGCGATGCAGCCCAGAAAATCGTGGAAAATGCTTATGCCTACTACCGGGACGGCGACGCATCTGTCCTTCCGCGCAGCATCGCAACACGACAAGCCTTCTTGAACGCCATGTCGCTGGATATCGCAATGGGTGGCTCGACCAATACGGTACTTCACCTGTTGGCAATCGCACAAGAAGCGGAGGTCGATTTTACAATGGATGACATCGACCGTCTCTCGCGCAAAATTCCATGTCTTTGCAAAGTCGCTCCCAATACACATATTTACCACGTGGAGGATGTAAACCGAGCCGGTGGCATCTTGAGCATCCTGAACGAACTGCTGGAAGCCGGCCTGATTGACGGCAGCGTGAAGCGGGTAGATGGCATGACGCTTGCCGAAGCAATCGACGCGTTTGCCATTACTTCACCGCATGTGACAGACGAGGCAATCAAGAAATACTCCAGTGCGCCTGCCCGTCATTTCAGCATCCAAATGGGTTCGCAAGAAACCTATTATCCGGAACTGGATACCGACCGCGCCAACGGATGTATCCGCGACGTGGCGCATGCCTATTCCCAAGATGGCGGTTTGGCTGTACTGAAAGGTAACATCGCAGAGGACGGCTGTGTGGTCAAGACGGCAGGTGTGGACGAAAGCATTTGGAAATTTACAGGTCCTGCCAACGTATTCGATTCGCAGGAAGCTGCTTGCGAAGGTATTTTGAGAGGCAAGGTCGCGTCAGGAGACGTTGTCGTGATTACACACGAGGGGCCAAAAGGGGGACCCGGCATGCAGGAGATGCTCTATCCGACCTCTTACATCAAAAGCCGCCATTTAGGGAAAGCTTGTGCCCTGATTACCGACGGCCGCTTCAGCGGTGGGACTTCCGGACTTTCCATTGGGCATATCTCTCCCGAAGCAGCTGCTGGCGGAGCAATTGCGCTGGTCAAAGATGGAGATATTATTGATATAGATATTCCCAATCGGACTATCAACGTCCGGCTAAGCGAAGCCGAACTGGCCGAACGTCGCAAAGCGGAAGAGGCACGCGGCGCACAAGCCTTTACGCCCCCACACCGGCAACGAGTCATATCAAAAGCCCTGCAGGCGTACAGCAAGATGGTCGCGTCGGCAGATAAAGGAGGAGTAAGAGTAATTGACAATTAACAATCATAATTGACAGTTCATTTAGCATATGAATGAAATGAAACAACAAATAAGCGGGTCGGAAGCATTGCTGAAGACCTTAATCGTGGAAGGCGTCGATACACTTTTCGGCTATCCGGGCGGTGCGGTTATCCCTGTGTACGATTGTTTATATGACTATCACGATAAGCTCAGGCACATCCTTGTGCGGCATGAGCAAGGAGCAGTCCACGCGGCACAGGGATATGCACGAGTTTCCGGCAAAGTAGGCGTTGCACTGGTCACATCTGGGCCGGGAGTGACCAACACATTGACAGGTATTGCAGATGCTATGATGGACAGTACACCCTTAGTCGTCATCACCGGACAAGTCGCTTCCTCCCTTTTAGGGACGGATGCTTTTCAAGAAATAGACGTAATAGGTATTACGCAACCTATCACCAAATGGGCTTACCAGATTCGCAAACCGGAAGACATTGCATGGGCGGTTTCACGGGCTTTTTACATTGCATCAACGGGGCGACCAGGCCCCGTCGTGCTGGATTTTGCTAAAGACGCGCAAGTCGGGATGGTGGATTATAGGTATGAAAAAGTGGACTACATCCGGAGTTATCAGCCGGAACCGGATATCAAACAAGAGCGTATCCGGGAGGCTGCTGCTTTAATCAACGCCGCACAAAAACCTTTCTGCCTTGTCGGGCAGGGCGTCATCTTAGGCGGGGCCGAAGCCGAATTGAAATTACTTTTAGAGAAAAATGATATACCCGCCGGCTGTACGATGCTCGGCCTCTCTGTACTCCCCTCCGATTTCCCGCTAAACAAAGGGATGCTTGGCATGCACGGGAATATCGGCCCTAATCGAAAGACAAACGAATGCGATGTTTTGATTGCCATAGGTATGCGTTTTGACGACCGGGTGACCGGAGACCTGAACACGTATGCGAAACAAGCTAAAATCATTCATCTTGACATTGACAATTCCGAAGTCGGGAAAAATGTCCCGGTAGATGTCAAAATCTTAGGCAACGCAAAGCAAACGGTTCCCATGCTTACTGCTTTGCTCGAAAACAGGAAACGCCCTGAATGGAATGCCGAATTTGAACCTGACGCAGCAGAAGAAGAAACGAAAGTAATTAAAAAAGAACTCTGTCCGGGTACTGGCTATCTAAAAATGGGAGAAGTCATCCACAAAATCTCCGAAGCAACTCATAACGATGCCATATTGGTCACAGACGTAGGGCAAAACCAAATGATGGCCGTACGTTATTTCAAATATAAACAAACCCGAAGCATTGTCACCTCAGGAGGATTGGGAACAATGGGATTCGGACTTCCGGCAGCCATTGGCGCCAAGATTGGAGCCCCAGACCGCACAGTCTGCTTTTTTACCGGCGACGGAGGTTTACAGATGACGTTGCAGGAACTGGGAACCATCATGCAAGAAAAACTCGATGTCAAAATCATCCTGCTCAACAACAATTTCTTAGGCATGGTACGCCAGTGGCAAGAACTTTTCTTCCACAAGCGGTATTCCTATACACACATGGAGAATCCGGACTTCGTGACGATTGCCCGTGCATACGACATTGCTTCACGGGAAGTATTAAAACGCGAGGAACTGGACGATGCCATTCAAGAGATGCTTAACCACAAAGGTCCCTACCTGCTGGTTGCAGATGTAGAAGAACAAGGAACCGTCTATCCGATGGTCCCTGCCGGAGCTACCATCACAAACATCCTGATGGGAGAAGAAAGAAAGGAGGAACAAGCGTTATGACAACAAAGAGACTATACACCGTGATTATCTTCTCGGAGAATACGGTCGGTCTGTTGAACCAGATTACAATCATATTCACTCGCCGGCAACTGAACATCGAAACACTTTCTGTTTCGCCGTCAGCGATTCCGGGTATTCATAAATTCACCATCACGACCTTTGCCGACGCAGACATGATTGACAAAGTCGTGAAGCAAATAGACAAACGGGTTGATATCCTGAAAGCCTATTATAACACAGACGAAGATTTGGTCCACCAAGAAATTGCCCTCTACAAGCTGAGCACCGAACTGTTTATCAAAATGGGAACGGTCGAAGAACTGATTCGTAAGCATAACGCCCGTATCCTTGAAATGAACGAGTCGTGCGTCGTCTTGGAGAAGAGCGGACATTATGAGGAGACGCAGGCGCTCTTCCGGGAATTGAGCAAATCGATTGGCGTATTGCAGTTTATCCGCTCCGGCCGTGTCGCCATCACCAAAAGCCGCGTAGAGCGTCTGAGCGACATGCTTGCCGAAATAGAACGCAAATTGGAGGATCGACGTAACAAATAAATAGACAGTGTATGGAACAAAACACAATCGGTAAAATCCAATTTTCGGCTGACCCCTATTTGTTAGACTTTCGGCGACATGTGAGGATACCCATGATTGGGAACTTTCTGATACAAGCTGCATCCATCCATGCCGCCCAACGAGGCTTCGGTTTCAACGACATGACGGAACGGCACACCGCATGGGTGCTCTCCCGTTTAGCGATCGAAATGAATACCTACCCGAAAGCAGGCGAAATTGTCACGTTGCATACATGGATTGATGAAGTCGGCCGCCTTTTTACCAGCCGCTGTTTCGAACTGAGCGACGAACAAGGGGGAAATTATGGTTACGCTCGTTCCATTTGGGCAGCCATCGACCTTCAGACCCGTCGGCCGACCCCTTTGGAGGTAGACAAACTGCAACCGTTCGTCACCTCCCGTGCCTGCCCTATCGAGCGACCGGGTAAAATCGCAGCCGTAGAAAGCCGGACGGAAGGCTTCCCTTACACAGTGCGCTACAGCGACCTCGACATTAACGGGCATGTGAACAGCGTCAAATATATGGAGCACCTGTTGAACCTTTTCGACCTCGATATGTTCCAGACAAAAAACATCCGCCGTTTCGAAATCGCCTACCAGGCCGAAGGACGCTACGGAATGGAACTAAGGCTGCACAAGTTGGAAGTTGGCGACGGGCGGTATGAAATGGCTATCTGCAACGAGGGGAAGGCAATTTGCCGGGCAGCAGTCACGTGGCAGAGACCCGCGCGTGGCAACCTCCGGCATTCGGAGATGAATATACATTAATAAACAGAGATATAAACTAAAAAAGAAAGAGAAATGGCTGTAATGAATTTTGGCGGAGTAGACGAGAATGTCGTTACCCGCGAAGAGTTTCCACTGGAAAAAGCAAGAGAAGTATTGAAAGATGAGGTAATCGCCATACTAGGATATGGCGTACAAGGACCGGGCCAGAGCTTGAACCTGCGCGACAACGGTTTCAATGTGATTGTCGGGCAGCGTCCGGGCCAGACCTATGAAAAAGCAGTCGCCGATGGTTGGGTACCGGGCGAAACGCTGTTCAGCATCGAGGAAGCGTGCGAGAAAGCAACCATCATCCAAGTTCTGCTGTCCGACGCCGCACAAATCCAATGTTGGCCGACCATCAAAAAATACCTGACACCGAGCAAGGCACTCTACTTCTCGCACGGTTTCGCCATCACGTATAGCAACCGGACGCACATCGTCCCGCCGGCAGATGTAGATGTCATTATGGTTGCCCCGAAAGGCTCGGGAACCTCTTTACGCCGGATGTTCCTGCAAGGACGCGGTTTGAACTCCAGCTATGCCATCTACCAAGACGCAACTGGCCGTGCTTTCGACCGCGTCATCGCGTTGGGTATTGGTGTAGGCTCCGGTTATCTGTTTGAAACCACCTTCAAGAAAGAGGTTTACTCTGACCTGACAGGCGAACGCGGTACGCTGATGGGAGCCATTCAAGGCTTATTGCTGGCGCAATATGAAACCTTGCGCGAACACGGACATGAACCTTCTGAAGCATTCAACGAAACAGTGGAAGAACTGACACAATCGTTGATGCCGCTGTTCGGCGAAAACGGTATGGACTGGATGTATGCCAATTGTTCGACCACCGCACAACGCGGAGCATTGGACTGGATGGGCCCGTTCCACGACGCGACCAAGCCGGTCTTCGAAAAACTGTACAACGAAGTAGCCTGCGGAAACGAGGCACAACGTGCCATCGACGCCAACTCGCAACCCGACTACCGCGAGAAGCTAAACGCCGAGCTGAAAGCACTGCGCGAAAGCGAGATGTGGCGTGCCGGTGCTGTCGTCCGCAAACTGCGTCCGGAAAACAACTAA
>CAYXIX010000142.1:0-6215 GCA_964465405.1 uncultured Parabacteroides sp.
CTCGCCGAGTTTGGGCTGAGGAATGGAAGTGTGATCAACTATACAGAGTAAGCGGATTTTGCCATGGAAAACAGATATAAGGTCATCATATCCAATAAAAACCTATATCGAGAGATTGAAATTTCTCCCGATTTAAAAGAATGGAGAATTGGCACGTCTCCCGAATGTGAATTCAGGTTGAGAAAAGACATTTTCTTTGCGCCATTTGAACTTTCCTTTCAGAAAACAGGGTCTGAGTGGAGCCTCATGTGCTCAGACAATCTGTATTGTACTTCGGGGAATGCCAAAAAGCTGCTCACAAAGAAGCTTATTCACGGAGATGAGCTGCAAATAAAATATCAGGAGTCCGACAACGACATTTTTACGCTTTCATTCATGATTGACTTTGATTATGGAAAGAAAGATTATGACATTGAAATAGACATCTCTGAGGTACCGCGGTTCAAGATAGGTGGGACAAATGATTGCGCGATTGCTTATTCTGATCCGTTTTTAGGCGAGGACTCACTAACGCTTTTTCGCGCCGGAAATGGAACGTTAACGGTTAAGGATAATGGCAGCAAATATGGAGTTTATGTCAACGGGGCTAAGATTACAAAGCCTACTACGATTCGTAATTTAGATTTTTTCTCGATTGTTGATTGCAGCTTTTTCTTTAAGAATGGAAAGCTTTATACGCCGTCAAGAAAGAATATGACCATCCACGGTCTGAATAGCAGAAGGGTATACAATCATTCCTCCTGCTTCAAGTATCCTAAATTTAACCGCAATACCCGTGTTCAGTATGTGCTTCCGGAAGAAGAAATCGAAATACAGCAGGCGCCGCCAAAGCCGACCAAACAGAAAAAGAATATTATTATGTCGCTTATCCCCTCTTTGGTGATGTTGGCAATGATAATTGTCCTTAGAGGAGTTCTCGGCGGAGGGGGCACATTTATAATCTATAGCGCTGTTTCGATGTCGATTGGCGTGATTATGTCTGTTGTTTCGTTTGTTGAGGAGAGGAAACAGTATAAAGAGGCATATCGGAACCGTATTGAAACATATAACAAGTATATCGATGACAAGAGGGCGATAATCGAGGATGCGCGTGTCAATGAGCTGAGAGTTCGAAGGCTTATTTATGAATCTCTGGATAGCAGCATCAACGAAGTGAAAAGCTTCGGCAGAAGGCTGTTTGAAAAAAACAATGGGGATAAAGATTTTCTACAAGTATATGTCGGTGAAGGCAGAATAGAATCATCCAATCCTGTTAAATACAGTATGCCGGAGTTTGCCGATACAGAGGATCCGTTGGCGCCCCTGCCGCAAACCGTTGCGGAAGAATATCGATATATTGATCAGGCTCCAATCATTTCTGATTTTAATATCTCATGTTGTATTGGTGTTGTTGGTCCGAGAATAATTCTTGCGCAGTTGCTTAAAAATATGACATTAGACATCGGCATCCGGCATTTCTTTAATGAGGTTAAATTCGTATATGTTCTCAGTGACGGATTTACCGAGAACATGCAGTGGATTCGTTGGCTCAGGAACGTATATAATCATAAGCTGGATGTTAAAAACATTGCATGTGATGAAGAGAGCAAAAACATTATACTTGAAGATGTTTACAGCACTCTTTCATCCCGGGAAAATATCGTTGTGCAAAGCAATGAAACGATATTTTCCGAGCAGTATGTGGTCTTCGTTACGGACAGTACATCAATTAGAACGCATCCTTTGTCGAAATATTTTAAAACCTGTGCAAAGCTTGGGTTTACCTTTGTGTTTTTTGAAGAACACGAGGAAAATCTTCCGCAAGGCTGCACAGAATTAATCAGAATCCTAAATCCGAGAACAGGGAGCCTTCTCAAAACCGAAAATGGGGATATTTCTTCTTTATTTACGTTCCCTGCGGTTTCAGATGAGGTGGCTGAAACCGTGGCGTTAAAACTTGGCTCTGTAACTGTGGACGAAGTTTCTCTTGAGGGAGAACTGACAAAGAATATTTCGATGTTCGAGCTGCTTGAGATTCTCTCTGTAGATGATATTGACTTAACCGAAAGATGGAGGTCTTCGGAAGTTTATAAGAGCCTTGCAGCGCCCTTGGGGGTTAAAACAAAGAAGCAAGTAGTTTATCTTGATATAAGCGACAAAGCCGGCGCTCATGGGCCTCACGGTCTTGTCGCGGGAACGACCGGCTCGGGTAAATCAGAGGTACTGCAGACTTATATCTTGTCGATAGCGACTCTGTACCATCCCTATGAAGTTGGATTTGTTATTATTGATTTTAAAGGGGGTGGTATGGCAAATCAATTTAAAGATTTACCGCACTTAATTGGTACGATTACCAATATCGATGGACGAGAAATAAACAGATCGTTGCTCTCCATCAAAGCAGAACTTGTTAAGCGACAGGAAATATTTTCTAAAAGCGGTGTAAATCATATCAACGACTACATAAAGCTTTTCAAGGAGGAGAAAGTATCCACACCCCTTCCGCACCTTATAATGATTGTGGATGAATTTGCGGAATTAAAGCAAGAATATCCGGATTTTATGAAAGAGCTTATTTCTGCCGCTCGTATTGGAAGAACTTTGGGAGTGCATCTTATTTTGGCTACGCAGAAACCGGCGGGGGTAGTAGATGCTCAGATTTGGTCGAACTCGAAATTCAAGCTTTGTCTAAAAGTTCAGACTAAAGAAGACAGTAATGAAGTGCTGAAAACACCCTTGGCAGCGGAAATTGTCGAGCCGGGAAGGGCCTATTTCCAAGTGGGAAACAATGAAATATTTGATCTTTTCCAGTCGGCATATAGTGGAGCCATGGTTCCGGAAGGCAATGTAAACAACGACAAGACTTACTCCATTTATGAACTAAATCTATGGGGAAAAAAGACGCTTAAATATACCAATAAAAAGCCCGCGGCAGCTACCACATCTCTTTCCCAGCTTCAGGCGATCGTGAACTATGTGCACGATTATTGCGATAGACAGGGAATTGAAAAGCTTCCCGGTATTTGCTTGCCGTCGTTGGGGGATAAGATTACTACAAGTGAATTGGCCTACAAAACCGACTCCGACTGGAGGATTTCTGTTCCTGTCGGGCTCTATGACGATCCTGAACAACAGCGGCAGGGGGTCGTTGAGATCGATCTTTTGAAAGATAATGTTTATATTGTCGGTTCTGCTCAGATGGGGAAAACCGTAATGCTCCAGACCGTTATATACGGGCTTATCAATAAGTATGTCCCGCAGCAGGTTAATATATACCTTGTTGATTGCGGCAGCATGACCATGAAAATTTTTGAGGATTCCGCTCATGTCGGCGGGGTAGTTCTCTCAAATGAAAATGAGAAGTGCAGAAATCTTTTCAAGCTTCTGAATGGAATGATTAGTCAAAGGAAAAAGGCCTTGTCCGGAAAGGACGTTGGAAATTATGCCGCATATCTTGAGGCCGGATACACTGATATGCCAATGGTCGTTGTCGGCATCGACAATATGGCTGCATTCAAAGAGTATTTTCCGGATCAAGCGGATATGCTAGGCAGTTTGGCAAGAGAAGCACAAGGCGTGGGGATATCTTTTATTGTAACCGCCGCGGCATCCAATGCGCTTAGTTACCGGACACAAGCGAACTTTGGACGAAAATTCGCGCTTAACTGTAACGATACAAATGAATACAGCAATATGTTTGGACACTGTAAACTTACCCCTAAGGATAACGCGGGGCGAGGGTTGTTCCTGTATGAAAAGCGGATTTTGGAATATCAGACGGCGATATTTGGAAAGAGTCAAAGGGAAGCGGACAGAAATCAGGAACTCAAGGAGTTTATTGTAAAACGCAATAGCGGTTGTACCGACAGAGCAGCAAGAATTCCGATGGTTCCGGAAAAGCTTTCGCTTAGTGAGACGATGGCTAATGAGCCCTCGGCATTCAGAACTCCCGGTATACTCCCCATCGGGATGGATTTCGGAACCGTCGACCTGGCGGCTCTCAACCTGTCGGTTAACGGTTCGCTTACCTTGCTGGGAGACAGCGAGAGTAAGGAAGCGTTTGCGGTTAACTTCATGAGGATGATTTCACAGACCGTCGTTTTTCATGGCATTGAGGCGTTTGTCGTCGACGGTAAGTCGAAGGCGCTCAAAGAATGTAATGATTATGGCTTTGTGAGCCATTATACTTGCGATGCCTCAGACGGGCTATCAATCGTTTCCGACTTTTGTGACGATGTAATTCGCAGAGCAGATGACGGAGCTAAGGATGATTCCCGGATCATGCTTATAATCAATAGCGCAGATGTTATGAAAAAGATATACTCAGACAAAAGAGAAAGCAAACGTTTGGCCGAGGTGGTCAATAATGCCGTTGATGCGGGGGCGTTCATTCTTTTTGCGGCCATTGATAATCAGCCGGTTGGGTTCAATTCTCCAGACGTGCTTAAGGCGCTTAAGGAAGAACGTCAGGCGATTCTGTTCGCCCAGTTAACAGAAAGTAAGATGTTTGATATCTCTGGTAGAGTTAAGCCGGATGCTTCTTTTGACAACACCATGGGGTATCGATTCAATGGAAGCACATATTCCAAGATTAAAATATTCAATTGAGAGGTGTAAATATGGGAGAAGCAACAGGCGGAGGAGCAATGGGCGGTAGAACCGGTTGTCTAGGGTCAATAGAGACTCAAAAAATCTATGCTGCTCATCGGCAAATCAAGGAGATAGTTTCGGCTTACAAGGACGTTAACGCTGAGGTAGCCAAAATCACGCAAACAATCCAAGAGAATTGGGTGGGGAAGGGACGAAATGAATTCGAATCCCAATATAATCTTCTAATCAAAAAAATAGATGATTTTGGCGATACCCTTCTCGATATCTACGATGCGCTTGTAGACGCTGAAGCTGAATACGAGACGGTCGATGACGAGCTCAGGCAGGGTTTCGTTAAGGCTAAGACAGTTCAGAGTTAGGGGGTGTAAATTATGGCATCAAGCAGTTATTACTACAATCTCTATACACAACAGAAAAACAAAGTCAACTCATATAATGCTAATCTCAAAGCACTGCGCAAAGTATTGAGTAATCTCACAGATACAATGTCTGACGAAATTAGGGCAGTGAACAATGAGTTGGATGATCTTACCAGTGAGCTGAAAAAAGGAGTTCGGCATAATTCAAGGTTCACGTCGCGGGCAGATGCTTTTGCGACCGAAAAGGAAAAGGCGGTAACCGCAGATTCGCTTTTGAGAGTAGCGGTTCAGGGGCTTCAGGATGAAATATCCAGAATCAACGGACTCGTGAATCAATCGATCGCTAATAGGGATCAATATTATCAGCAATACAAAAACAAAAAAGAGGAAGAGCGCGCCGCTCTTCTCGATCTTATCTTCTAAACTGGAGGTGTATTGTTATGAGCACGGTATCCATTTCATATAGCAGCCTGAAGGCTGCTTCCAGTGAAGCGAAATCAGTTGCGAAAAAACTTGGTAAGTATGCGGATTCTTTGTACAACGATGTGTATAAAAAACTAGACAACTATGATGGGTCTTGGACGGTCAACCTCACGGGGGTATGCAATAAAATCAATGCAAAAATAGCGGCTCTTAGATCGGAACAGACGAAATACGAGACGTATGCAAGCAATTTAATTTCCTTAAAAGAGGAGTGTGAGTCGGTCGATGAGTCAGTGAAAAATCAGGTATCAACATTGACGGCCTCTTTCAAAGAAACCCACGGCATAAATAATAATGCGGTTGTAAATGCAATCAATTATTTCTTTACGAGTGTGGGTAACTCAACCGCGGTTGGACGATGGGTTGGCGGAATAAGTGATGAGATTGAGACGGGGCTAAACGATTTAAAGTCTAGTATCAAAGAATGGTTTAACTTCGATGGCGGCAAGGAGCTGATAGTCGGTGTGGCGGTTGGAGTCGCGGAAGTGGCAATTGGCGTTCTGGCAATAGCAGCCGCCGTGACTTCGGGCGTAGGGCTGGTTGTTATATTAGCGGGTGTGATCGGTGGTGCAATTACAGCCGGAAATGGAGTAGTAAACATTTGGCACGAGGCAGGGGCGTATTCCACAACGCAGAATGGCGATCCCGCGACCGGAAAGCGGAGAAGCCAGATTGATACCGCTCAGGATTGGCTCAGATCGTCTTTCCTCTATGGGGCAGATGGGGAAGAATATAAATACAACGCGACTGCATATGGCGTTGCAACCGCGATTGATGTTGTTA
>CAYXIX010000143.1:0-6175 GCA_964465405.1 uncultured Parabacteroides sp.
TGGCCGGCTCCTTTGACAGCCTTGCCTCCGTATTTCGCTGACAACAATTTATCTGCAACTTCCTTTTCTGGAGAACATCCATGTCTTAAAAGGGGTCTATTTAGGGACATACTAAAACAAGATGAAATGACTGTTTTTTGCTTATTCAATCAATGTATACTGAATAATAAGCGCTTAATAATCAATATTTTAATGCGTCATCCCTGCCTTTTTACCCGATTAACGTCGCCACCTCTTTGAACGCATACCGCCTTGTTTCCCCGTTACGCAAACGAAGCAGGATATGCCCCGTCGGCTCAACCTCCTCGATGGAGGCTTCAAACGTTCCCGCCTTGTCGGCATAGCGGTAATAGCCGTCACCATGATACAACGCTGCCCGATATGCCTGCCGGATGGCGGCTTCATCTTCCTGAAGCAGGCGGATGTAATAGGCGAAAAAGAGGCGCAGGAAACGTTGCAACACTTCTTCCCGGTCATGTTGCTGCCCGGTAACCTGCGCGAGCGAAACGGGATTGGGCGCGTCGCTCCGGAAACAGAGCTGGTTGACGTTCAGCCCGATGCCGATGACGGAGGTATGCACATACGCGCCTGCCAAATCGTTCTCTATCAACATACCGCAAATTTTACGGTCTTTCCAATAGATATCGTTCGGCCACTTGACGTGGATGGAGTCGGTGTATGTCTCCAATGTCTCTTTCACGCTCAAGGAAGTGATTTGGGAGATTATGAATTGCCGGTTGGCAGGAAGGAAATCCGGACGGAGCAACAAACTGAAAAGCAGATTGGCACCCCATTCCGCCTCCCACGAATTGCCGACCTGCCCCTTGCCGGCCGTCTGGTAATCGGCAATCACCACACTGCCTTCGGGCAAAGCGCGTCCGGCGAGCAGTTGGCGCAAATATCGGTTTGTGGAATCGGTTTCATCCAAACGAATGATGAACTGCGTGTTTTCGTTATTCGTTTGCATCGTTTTCTCTTTGTTTTTATCTTTTCTCTTTTACAGGTAAGGAGCATAAAAGGCGTCTTCGATATGTTCTACCTCATACGCTTCTCCTTGTTTCACAACCGTGATAATATCAAAACGGACAGGCAAGGAAAGGTTGAAAAGCCGGACGTACGCGTCCGTTGCAGACACAATACGGCGTATCTTGGCAAGGTCTACAGCCGCTTCCGGTGCCAACAGATAACCGTCCGAACGCGTCTTTACCTCCACCACTACCAATTCTCCTGCATAAGCAGCCACGATATCCAATTCATAGTGATGCCAGTGCCAATTGGTATGCAAAACCTGATAGCCCCGTTTCTCCAAAAAGAGCCGGGCTTGCGTTTCCCCCTCTTTTCCGGTTTCATTTCGTTTCGCCTGCTTATCCATTTGCCTGAACTTTGCACAAATATACGGTTTTTCTTTTTTATTTGCCTATTCAATCTTACATTTGCAACAGAATGGTACTGAAACGCAAATATTCATCTCCGCAACCGAACCACCCGCGTGTGCACAAGGTTACCTTTATGCTCAACGATGAAGAGCATAAGGCGATCGAACGTTATCTGTCCAAATACAAAATCATCAACAAATCACGCTGGTATCGGGAAACCATTCTGACGCACATACTAAGAACACTGGAAGAAGATTACCCGACGCTCTTTAACGAAAACGAAATGAGAAGATAATGGATATGTTGAACGACGCATATTTCATGCGGCAAGCATTGGCAGAAGCCCGTATCGCGGCCGACGAAGGCGAGGTTCCGGTGGGAGCCGTTATTGTATGCAACAACCAAATCATCGCTCGGGCACACAATCAGACCGAACGGCTCCATGACCCGACCGCACACGCAGAAATGCTGGCAATCACAGCAGCAGTGGACGTATTAGGTGCAAAATACCTGACAGGCTGCAAACTGTATGTGACAGTCGAGCCGTGCGTCATGTGTGCCGGTGCGCTCGGCTGGTCACAAATCAGCCAAATCATTTACGGGGCAACTGACGAAAAAAAAGGCTTCCAGCGTTATGCCCCGAAAGCCTTACACCCTAAAACAATTGTCAAAAAAGGTATCATGGAAGAAGATTGCGCCATAATCATGCGCCAGTTCTTCCGTCAGAAACGTTAAACGACTTTATTTCACCTCCTCGTAATCCACATATTCGCCTTCGTCTTTCGCAAATATCTTTTTGCGGGAAGAGGAATGCGCATATTCCTTGTTTGCAGATGGGCGACGACGCTGCTGCCCGGACGAATGGTTACCATTTGAGCGCCTTGATGATGCATGGGCTTTGCTACTGCTACCAAACAATACATTTTTCACGGAACGTATAATCGAAAAGCCCAGCAGAAAAACTAACAGAAAGCCAAAGAATAGTATAAAAAGGATGAACTTAATCATATTTCGCTATTTATCGATTTCATTACACAGACACAAAGGTAAGTATTCCGGTTTACTTGCCCTTGTTAAAAAAAGACAAGGCAATATAGAGAAGAATCGCACCGGCAATCCCCAAGACTCCTAAACAAGCCACAAAAACGACTGCCCATATAATCAACAAATACCGGCATTCATTCCCTTTCCACTTCAAAGACTTCACCTTCAAGGAAAACATGGGAACCTCAGCGACCAACAAGAATGACAATAGAAAAGCGACAACCACTATGCCTATAATAAATCCTACATGCCCCACCGGCACCGCCCCTTGCAATGCATACCCAATGGACGCCCAGAAAAGCGCATGCGCCGGCACAGGCATTCCGATAAAAGAGGTCGTTTGCCGCTCATCTATATTAAATTTGGCAAGCCGCAACGCAGAGAAAACCGGGATAACGAAAGCAAGATAAGGGATAAAAGCGGCCACCGTCGTCATCTGACAAGCCTTCTCCAACAAACGGAATACAATCATACCGGGAGCGACACCAAAACTAACCATGTCGGAAAGCGAATCCAACTCCTTCCCGATTGGAGAAAAAGCCTTTAATGTACGGGCAGCCAGCCCGTCGCAAAAATCAAACACCGCTGCCGCCATAATCCAATAAGCGGCCCATTGCAAATCGCCTTTCAATGCGAAAATGATTGCCACACATCCTGACAGAAGGCTGCAACAAGTAATGGTGTTGGGGATGCTTTTCCTGATGTTCATACGCTTATTCCTTTATTTTCCTAACCGGGCTATCGGCGTCTGGTTTCCTGTCACTTTCTGATCCATTTGGACCAAGACTTCTGTCCCTACAGGTAAATAGACATCCACACGAGAACCAAATTTAATAAATCCCATCTGCTCATCTACATGACATTTATCTCCCACCTTCGCATAAGTGACAATCCGCTGCGCCATTGCCCCTGCAATCTGCCGTGCCAGTACCTCAACCCCATTCCGAGTCTTGATAAGAACGGCCGAACGCTCGTTTTCCGTACTGCTTTTGGGCAAATAAGCCGCCATGAAACGTCCTTTCTGATGATCCACATACTGAACCGTCCCGTTGACCGGAAACCAATTGGCATGCACATTAAAAATCGACATGAAAACGGAAATTTGCAGACACTTCCGGTGTAAAATCTCATTTTCCATCACCTCCTCGATGGCCACAATCGTCCCATCGGCAGGTGCAATCACCAATCCTTCCGAATCATAAGGGAAACGACGGAAAGGACTACGGAAGAAATTCAATATCAATAAAAAAAGAACTGTCGTAACAACAGCCGTAAGATAAAAAATCCATCCCTGCCCAACTGTATGATACAAACTGACATCCACGACAAAGAAAATCGTGAACAGCGTCAGCAACAATCCTGTTCCTTCCTTATGTACTTTCATTCGCCCGATTAATCACATATTTAGCACTAAGAAGCAACAAAAATATTCATTTTTACCGAATAATAAAAATCTGGGATTATTCGCCACAGCCTTTCCAATCGTTTTAACTCCTAACAGTCAAAAAAACAGCTTCCGCTTGCATGAAAAAGACATTTTGTCTTGACTCATGTCATAAACGACTACATTATTGTCGGAAGTCAGGCTATAATTTGGGGTTACAAACTCATTTGGCCCATTCCCGATATCAAGGAATTTCCCTATTTCTTGATTAGTCTGAAGATTAATGACATGAATGTGATTTGTTTGAAGAAGAAAGGATTGTGCCAACATCGCACCTCCTTTCTTCTTTTTGTTATTTATGGTCGTAGCAATTTACTGTTTTCTCAAGATATTCTACTAAAATTTGAATTTTTCTTTTGTTTTACCATACCTTTGTCTTATTGAAATTGTTTTGTCTGGGTTCGATGCAAATGTAAGATAGATTTGTTCATTTGCAAAAAGAAAAGTGAGGAGAGTTTGATAAAATTTGTAATCAGCTATAAAACAGAGATTTACAATAAAAAAACAAAACAAGTATCAACAAAAATTCAGCAATTTGCAATAGCATAGCATGCATCGTATGAACTTTTTAGACAGGAAAACAGGATTGGTTTGGCTGGTTTGGACGATTCTATTGTTCGGACCGGGATACTTTTTATATGTTGAACGGCAAAAACAAATGCCGATAAAGGCCAAAAACGCATTTGTGAAAGCAATCGTAGAGGAAAAGAATTTGTTTATCAATAGAGTCATATACGATTATGATGCGCGACGCTCTAAAAACAAGATTTCGGGTAACGAAAAGATTGAATGGGCAAATCAATCCTTTTTGACATTGGAAGATTCTTGCCGCCATCGCTTGGATAGCCTTTTCCGATTGCAGTTAAAAAAAGAGGGTATCCTTGTACAATGGAGTGCCGTCTGCTGTGTAAACAAAGGGGAAATACATGCAGTTAGAAAAGACTTGTTGCTGCAAGATTTTTTATTGGAAGAAGTGCATTATCGGATTGACCCGGAAGGGAAAAACGATATCATTTTACGTGCATATATCAAGCTTGCCGACAAGAGTTTATTAAATCATTGGCACACCTATTTATTGCTTTCGTTCTGGCTGGCAGGGGGAATCTTTTTCTGCTTATACAAAAAATACAAGAAAGATTCGATTAAAAAAAGAGAAGAGGCACCAAAAGAGACCAAACGATGGGAATCAAAACCGATTCAATGGAAACAGATAAAAGGCGATTTGCTTTTTGACGAACAATATGGCGTTTTGAAAAGAGGAGAACAGATTTTGCAATTGAAAAATCTGGATTTGCTCTATTTCCACACGTTTCTGAACAAAGAACATTACACTTTGACGTATGAAGATTTTCTGGTGACAGTCTACAAACGGCAAGATGTAACAAAAGCGACCCGTACAGAAAAAAATCGGATTTCAAAAGAAATAATCGGTTTACGGGAACGCCTGAAATGTATGGACATCGAAATCGATTCTGTCACTAAGCTCGGTTACAGTCTGAAAATAAAAGACAGATAAGCAGCATTGAAAAATATTACATACCGGGTAAGTCTAATTGCCTTAAAGATGATTAGACTTACCCGGAAGGCATTGCCGGCTTACCTATTTTTCATAATTCTATCTATTCATCTAAAAACATTACTTTTGCACATTCTTTTTTGATTTTGCAAACCAATTAAACTAACTGCAAATGTACGACGTTAAATTAATTCTTATGACTTACTTATATGCGCCAAGATCAATACATTGGTTTGAGTTGGTCTTGCGTCATCGTCCATATAAAAGAATTAGCATGGGGGACGACAACCCTTTTCACTCCTACTTCATGCACTTTGTGTACCAGCGTGATGCTTTCCTTCGGAGAAGCGTGTCCCGTAGCAAAAATAATATTTGCTTCGGCAAAATTTCCATCACTTTGACTATTTCCGGAAGCACTAGCCCTTGATTATCCAACACCGGAATCCCTTGCCTTTCTGCTGCTCATACTGATATTGGTAAGCGGCATCCAGTGTAGGCATCCAAATGCAATGGCACAGTCCTCCACTCGTTTTCACCGCCTTTTGCGCGGCAATAACATTGACTTTATCTCCATGCCCCCTGTTCATACAGAAACTGCCGAAACACTCCGCTTCCAGCAACGCTCGACGCATCCGAAGAGCTGTAACCAATCTCGGTGATTTGTAACTTTTTCACTGATTATGAATTAAGAATGAATCATTTATACCCAATTATCCTCCACTGCGTACTGAGTATCTCACTTTTTACATTACCTTTGCCGCCGCAATGGGAAACTATCAGCTCATCACGATATTA
>CAYXIX010000144.1:0-5994 GCA_964465405.1 uncultured Parabacteroides sp.
AGCGTCATGTCCTGTCGGATAGAATTTTAAAGAAAACACAGAAAAATAGCAATAAAAAAATGGCATATGAAGTGATTCTGCTCTATCATCTTCATATGTCATCTTAGTTTTGAGGAACATTTACTGAATATCCCTATGTTTGCAGTTGTACAAAAGGTGTTCCTCTTTTTACGACTGCAAACATTCTCTGTATCAGTTTATACTTTATCGCATTGAGCACAACTCCAAATTCTATCCCTTGTGCCATTTTTCTTTCAAAGTATTCCTTTATTTGCGGATCGTATATTCTGGCACTTCTGGCTGCCATAGAAAGGTCTGGTTTTAACATTCTGGCTCCTATGGAACAGACATGTGGCTTACCTTTGATTGAAGTCCCCGATGTGTTCCCAAATGGTGCAACACCCACGTAACAGGCATATTTTCTGGTGTTTTCAAAAGACTTGAAGTTATTGGTATGTATAATCATCGCGATGGCGTTTACCGCTCCAATTCCTTTGACGGAAAATAATAAATCATAGTTTTTCTTCAACTCCGGCTCGTTTTTGATCATCGCATCCATTTCTTTTTCTATTTCTTCCACAAGCGCTTGCTCATATTCCAGAACCTTGTCAGTACGTTTCTGGGTGTTGTCAGTCATCCTTGCTTTTCGATCTGTCAGATAAGCTTTGTACTCAGCGATATGTTTGATATGCCTTTTCCTCTCGGATAAGAGTTCCTGTAATCGCATGATTGTGTTGGCTGACATCTTACAATACATCAATTCCTCCCGATGAAGGTAGCAATAATAGGCGATACGCCAAGTATCTACTTTATCGTTCTTGCCCCGTGTCAGACCAAAAGAACGTTTCAAATGAAGAGGATTAAAACAGCAATAGTCAATACCTGTAGATTCCAAGCTAAGGCATAGGTCAAAACTGTAAATCCCTGTATTCTCAAGTCCGATAACCAATTCCATACTTTTCATTCCGCACTCTTTAAACCACTTGCGCATTAATTTAAAACCGGAGTGATTATTAGAGAATGACGGTGGTTCTCTTCACACATCTTCCGCCTTTTCCTGTCATAATAGACCACATCTATTGTCTTTTTAGACACATCGATACCTACAAACCATTTCTTTTCCAAAGACCTCTGCAAAACTACTCCAATAGCAGAGGTCTTCTTTTAAGAGTTAACCAAGAAGTTGAAAAAGCTATATCCTTTAATAAGAGATATTCAGTAAATGTTCCCAAAACTAAGATGGCATATGGAGTGATTATGCTCTATCATCTTCATATGCCATCTTAGTTTTGGGAACATTTACTGAATATCCCTACCGCAAAGCTACAACCAAACCTCAAGGTGTACAATGTGTATTTCTTCGAATGCTTACCGATGTCAGGACGGCTTAAAACAAATCCATGTTATGTTTTTGTAAGCTGCGAGGATTAGAATATTTGATTTAGTTACCTAAAATGGCCAGCGTATCAGAAGCAATCATGTACTCTTCGTCAGTCGGAACGACAAGAATCGTCACTTTACTGTCCGGTGTACTGATTACCTTCTCCTCTCCGCGCAGGCCTTTATTTTTCTCTGCATCGATTTTCATTCCCATATATTCCATATCCTGACAAGCAGCCAAGCGGGTTTGCCACTGGTTTTCACCGACTCCCCCCGTCCACACGAGAATATCACAACCGTTCATCACTGCCGCATACGCACCAATGTATTTCTTGATCCGATAGTTATAGACATCCAACGTCATGATGGCACGATCATCACCGGCTTCTACTGCGGCTTCCAAATCACGCATGTCGGAAGAACCGCCCACCAATCCGGCAACTCCACTCTTTTTATTGAGCAAATCAGACAAGCCATATCCATCCAATCCTTCTTTCTCCATAATAAAGGACAAAGCTCCCGCGTCGACATCCCCACAACGCGTTCCCATCAACAAACCTTCAACCGGAGTCAATCCCATAGATGTATCCACACATTTTCCATGCTCAATGGCAGCGACAGAAGCGCCATTACCGACATGAGCCGTAATAATTTTCTGTTCTTCAAAAGGAACCCCTAAAATCTCACATGCCCGATGTGACACGTAGCGATGGCTTGTCCCATGAAAACCGTACCGACGTACCCCATATTTCGCGTACATCTCGTATGGCAGACCATACATATAAGCTTTACGCGGCATTGTCTGGTGGAAAGCCGTATCAAACACTGCCACCTGCGGAATACCCGGAATCAATGCTTCCATTGCATTGATTCCTTTCAAATTGGCCGGATTATGCAACGGAGCCAAGTCGGAACATTCAATCACTTTGTTTATCACATCCTGGTCAATCCGTACACTGGAAGCAAATTTTTCGCCTCCGTGTACGACCCGATGCCCAACCGCGTCGATTTCCGTATATTCTTTGATACAGCCATACGTCTCATCGGTCAGGATACTCAAGATAAACTCGATACCCTCTTTATGACCGGGAATTTCCTTTTCCAGTATCACCTTTTTTCCTTCTTTATCTGTCAATTTCAGGAAAGCATGTGGCAAACCGATTTTTTCAACACCACCCTGCGCCATGACAGAACCAGAAGCCATATCAAACAATTTATATTTAATGGAACTACTTCCGCAATTCAAAACCAATACTTTCATTTTTTATCTATTTGTGTGTTGTTTTACTTTTTTGCCGCTTTCAATGCAATCGACTGGTTACAAGCAATCGCAACCATTTTATATACATCCTCGACAGAACAACCTCTCGAAAGGTCGTTTACCGGAGCTGCCATTCCTTGAAGAATCGGGCCGATCGCCTCCGCTCCTCCTAAGCGTTGAACCAGTTTATAAGCGATATTTCCGACTTCCAATGTCGGGAATACCAGCACATTGGCATGTCCAGCCACTTCACTTCCGGGAGCTTTCAAGGATGCGACCTTTTCTACCAATGCCGCATCAGCCTGTAGCTCTCCATCGATTTTCAAATCCGGAGCCATCTCTTTAGCCAAACGTGTCGCCTCGACCACTTTATCGACCATTTCATGGGAAGCACTCCCCTTTGTCGAGAAACTCAGCATGGCTACGCGTGGCTCCACACCCACGATATGACGGGCGGTTTCAGCCGTAGCAAGTGCGATGCTGGCAAGTTCCGGTGCTGTCGGGTTCGGCATGACTGCACAATCGGCAAAAACCAAGACTCCCTCTTTCCCATATTGAGGCGTTTTGGTAAACATCAAGAATGCACCCGACACACAACTCATACCCGGATCCGTCTTAATCAACTGCAAAGCCGGACGCAACACATTGCCCGTTGTATTTCGTGCACCGGCAATTTCTCCATCCGCATCACCCGCTTTAATCATCAGACATCCCAAATAGAGCGGATCTTCCACTAATACCGCCGCTTTTTCAGGGGTCATCCCTTTTTTCTGACGCAACTGGAAGAGCAGGTCAGCATAAGCCGCTTTCTTTGCATGATTTTTAGGGTCAACGATTGTTGTCTGGCTGATATGTGTCAGTCCATAGGCTGTGGCCAAGCGATTGATCTCATTCGGGTCGCCAATCAAAATAATCTCAGCGACAGCATCAGCCACCAAACGATCTGCCGCTTTCAATGTTCTCTCTTCAGTCCCTTCAGGAAGAACGATACGCTGTTTATTTGCCTTAGCGCGTGCAATAATCTCTTGCATTAAATCCATAACGGAAGATTTATTTTATTGTTGTTAGTTGAAATATGTTCCATGATGACGGTTGCAAAAGTAGGCAAAATGCCATATAGAGTTTACAAAATCGGCAAAAGATTTGCAGGTCGAACTACCAGTTTCAGAACATTTAACAGTAGTTTGTCACCTCTTTCTCTCCCGTAAGGATTTGTTGCAGCTCTTCACCCGTTACATTCACTTCTATTTTCCCATTATGTGCAACAGATATCTTACCGCGCTCTTCTGAGACAATAATCACAATCGCATCCGTTTCGAGCGACATCCCCAACCCCGAACGATGACGCAGCCCCATTTCCTTTGGAAGCTGAGCCGTCTGTGCCACCGGCAAGATACAGCCTGCCGCCTTGATTCGGTTATCAGCAATAATCATAGCCCCATCGTGCAACGGACTGTTTTTAAAGAAAATATTCTCAATCAAACGGGCATTTACGTCGGCATTAAACATCTCGCCCGTATGCTCATAAATGGCCAGATCGACATCTTGCTCGATACAAATCAATGCACCCGTTTTCTTCTTAGCCATATTCATGCAGGCCAAGACCACCGGCGCAATAAACTTCCCCTCATGTCCTTTCTCGTGATTCTTTTTAATGAACAATTTCCCTAAAAATTTCCATCCCCGATGCGAACCCAATGCCACCAGAAAACGGCGGATTTCATCTTGGAAAAGAATAACAAGCACCAAAAATCCGACACTGATAAACTTATCCAATATCGCCCCCATCAGCCGCATCTCCAACACCTGAGACACCAAAATCCAAACGATCATAAAAGAAACCACGCCGCTGAATATAACCAACGTCCCTGAGTTGCGCATCAACTTATACGTCTGGTACAAAAAGAAAGCACACAAAAGAACATCTACCAAATCTTTGATTCCGAAATTCATCCACATAATCACTTTATTTTAGGGTTAATTGCCTGACGATTTTTACAGCTTCTACTGCCGCACGCACATCATGGACGCGCAAGATATCCGCACCATTCAGCAAAGCAAATGTATGCAAAACCGTCGTTCCGTTCAGGCACTCCTCAGGCGTTGTTTCCAACAATTTATAAATCATACTTTTGCGTGAAACGCCCGCAAGCAAAGGCAACCCGAATTCGGTCAATTCACGCAAATGGCGCATCAACTCATAATTCTGCTCCAACGTTTTACTGAAACCAAAACCGGGATCCAAAATAACATCGTTCACCCCCAACAAATGAAGCTGCTGCACCTTCCTTGCAAAATAAAGCATCACCTCTTCCCGTATATCGGCATAATCCGTTTCCTGCTGCATACTATGCGGCGTCCCCCGCATGTGCATCAAAATATAAGGAACCTGCAAGCGGGCAACCGTCTCAAACATCGAGGCATCCAATTCCCCCCCGCTAATATCATTAATTATCACCGCCCCATATTCATTTACACAGCGGGTAGCCACATTTGCCCGGAAGGTATCTACAGATACCCGCGCATCCGGATAATGTATCTGCAACAACCGCAATGCCAGCGAAAGACGACGCATCTCCTCCTCTTCCGGGACATCGGCCGCACCCGGACGGGAAGAATAGCCCCCTACATCTATCAGGTCTCCCCCCTCAGACAAAATCGTGCAAATACGTGCGTCAATGACTGCCTCCGTCTCTTTTCGGCTGGCAGCATAAAACGAATCGGGCGTCACATTCAATATACCCATGACCAACGGCTTGTCAAGCGAAACCAACGTCCCTTTCAGATTGAGTGATTTATGCAACATACTGATTTTTTATTTCCGGCAAATTTAGATATAACTCCCGATTTATCTGTCAGGATGATAAGAAAAAGTATGCAACCGCCCCGGTTCGTTACAGATTCCGCCCCCCTTAAAATACTCTATCTCGAATAAACGCAATTAACACATCAAAAATCCGATGTCGATTTGAATCAATATTAATTTTTAGCTGCCATATTCCCTAAACCGAACAAATTTAAAAAGGACTTCCTTCCTGCCAGGCTCTATTTCCTTCACAATCCTTTCAGAGGTCGAAGCTAAACAAATAAATCCCATTCCTCGTAATCGATTAACCAAAGCAAAAGAAAAACACATCTCACCCATCACATGAAAAACATCTTGAGATGGATTATAATGAGAAAGAATCTAAAATATTCTGTATATGCAAAATTCTCTGTTTTCCGGTAAGGAGGATTAAACATTCCACACACTCAATAGGGTAACCTTCTTTTTAATAGGGACATTCAGTAAATGTCCCTATTTATATTCCTGCCAACTTCGAATTTGAATATCATCCATAGTAAGCGTACAA
>CAYXIX010000145.1:0-5906 GCA_964465405.1 uncultured Parabacteroides sp.
TCATGCCGAGCAATATGGCATTTCTTTCTTATCTCGGTGCCTTCCGATACAAATAAATCGCGATAAAGGTGTAAAGGATATTCGGAATCCAGACTGCGAGGGCAGGGCTGAGATTACCGTTGATGGCAAAGGTCGAAGTGACGGTTGTGAAGAGGATGTAGGAGAAGCTCAATCCCAATCCGATACCGATGTTCAATCCCATACCACCTTTTATCTTGCGCGACGAGAGCGACGCACCGATGGAGGTGAGGATGAAAGCGGTCAGGATGGCAGCAAAACGTTTGTGGTATTCGATTTGGAACGTCTGGATGTTGCCGATGCCCCGTTTCTTTTGTCGTTCGATATAAGCAGCCAATTGGGGCGTAGTCATGGTTTCGCAGTCGTTGACGGAGATGAGGAAGTCAGACGGGACGATGGTCAGCGTGGTGTCTTTGCGGTTTCCCTGCGTGATATATTCGCGCATGCCGTCGAAATCGCGAATCATGTAGTCGATGACGATCCAGTTGTAGAGCGAATCATACTTGATGGATTTGGCAGTTAGGCGCGACACCAGTTTTTTCCCTTCGAAATGCTCCAATGAAAACCGATATCCCATGCTCGAACGGTCGTCGTAGCGGTCGAAATAGGCAAACACGCCCGGCTCGATTTCCAATTGCGCGGAGCGGATGTAGGAGACTTTTTTGTTCTTGATGTATTTGTTTTGGAAGTCGATGCGGGTTTTGTTGGCAGGCGGGATGACGTAGGAGTTCAGCAAGAACGTGCCCAGCGTGATGATAGCTGCCGAGATGGCATAGGGGAGCATCAGCCGCCTGAAACTCATGCCACTGGCAAGCATGGCAATGACTTCCGAATTGTCTGCCAGCTTGGAGGTGAAAAAGATGACCGCGATGAAGGTAAATAGCGGGCTGAACAGGTTCCCGAAATAGGGGATGAAGTTCATGTAATAGTCAAACACGATGGCTTCCAGCGAAACCTCCGGCTTCAGGAAGTGGTCGATTTTCTCATTGATGTCGAACACTACCGAGATGGCCAGAATCAAGGTGATAGCGAAGAAGTAAGTTCCCAAAAACTTCTTGATGATGTACCAATCGATGCGTTTCAGCTTGAATTTCATGTCCCGACTTTTTTCTTTTTATAATCGGTTTGACAAATGGCGGACCATCTCGCTTTTCCACTGCGTGAAGTCTCCCGCAAGGATATGCCGGCGTGCCTCCCTGACGAGCCAAAGATAGAACGCCAGATTGTGGATGGAGGCCAGTTGCAGCCCCAGCATCTCGCCCGCCTTGATGAGGTGGTGCAGGTAGGCTTTGCTGTATCGCGTGTCGATTTGGCAATGGCCGTCCGGGTCGATGGGCGAGAAGTCGTTCTCCCATTTCTTGTTGCGCATATTGATGGTGCCGAAGCGGGTGAAGAGTTGCCCGTTGCGCCCGTTGCGGGTCGGCATGATGCAGTCGAACATGTCGACGCCCCGTTCGATGGTTTCGAGGATATTGACCGGCGTGCCGACGCCCATCAGATAGCGCGGCTTGTCTTTCGGCAAGATTTCGTTGACCACTTCAATCATTTCATACATCTTTTCGGTCGGTTCGCCTACTGCCAGTCCGCCGATTGCGTTGCCGTCTGCCCCTTTCTCGGCCACCCGCTCGGCGGCTTCGCGCCGGAGGTCGGTGTAGACGCATCCTTGTACGATGGGGAAGAGGCTTTGCGAATAGCCATACTTCGGTTCGGTCGCGTTGAAGCGTGCGAAGCAGCGGTCTAACCACTGTTCCGTCAGTTGCAGCGAGCGGCGGGCGTATGCATAGTCGGCGTCGCCGGGACAACATTCGTCGAACGCCATGATGATGTCCGCGCCGATGGAGCGTTGCAGGTCCATCACCTTTTCAGGCGTAAACAGATGTTTCGAGCCGTCGATGTGTGAACGGAAGAGCGCCCCTTCTTCGTGCAGCTTCCGATTTTCGGCAAGCGAGAAGACTTGAAATCCGCCGCTGTCGGTCAGGATGGGGCGGCTCCACGTGTTGAACTTGTGCAGACCGCCTGCCTGTTCCAGTATCGTTACGCCCGGACGCAGGTAGAGGTGATAGGTATTCCCCAAGATGATTTGCGCTTGGATGTCGTTTTCCAGTTCGCTCATGTGCACCCCTTTCACGGTTCCTTGTGTGCCGACCGGCATAAAAATAGGCGTTTCGATTACACCGTGATCGGTCGTAATCAGTCCCGCCCTTGCATTCGATTGAATGTCGGTATGTTGCAACTCAAAATTCATGGTGCAAACGTACTACTTAATTGTATAAGAAAAAAGAGTTTGACAGAAATTTGCTTTTTGGTTGGAAGAATAGTAATATTTGCAGCAGGTAAAAAACAATGCATCGGAGGTAAATCAGAATAGATTGGGGGAAAATGAAAACATTATGTCTGTCTCCTTTCCCAAATATGAAACGCAGGCAGTAGAGAAGGTGAAAGTTGGGATAATTGACAATCAACAATGGACAATTAGCTTCACACTGGGTGAAAAATAATTGTCAATTATCCATTTTTCATTGCTTAGAATCCGAAATCGTCTACCACGATTTCCTTCACCTCTTCTTCTTTGGGCTTTTCTACGAACTGGTGGACTTCGTTAGGCTTAATCATGATGGCGCGTGTCGGACGGACGGGGCAGATAGACTCGCATCCGCCGCAACCGATGCAGAGGTCGGGATTGACCTCCGGAATGGTCAATGTCCCTTTGTAAGGTACCATGTGGACGGCTTGCGTCGGACAGTGCTCGGAGCAGGCGCCGCAGTCTTGGTCTTCTGTATGCACGACGCAGATATCCTTGAAGAAGGTTGCCACACCGACCTGCGTCGTTATCTTTTCCTCGACTGTCAATGGTTTGATGGCTTCCGTCGGGCAGACTTCGGAGCATACACGGCATTCGTAATTGCAATAACTGTCCACGTAGGCCAAACGGGGTTTCAACAGGAAGTCAAGCCCATATTCCAGCCCCGTCGGGCGTAACACCTGACTGGGACAACGCACCACACAAATTTGGCATCCCGTACATTTATCTTTGAATCGCTCCAGACTGATGGAACCCGGCGGTGTGAGCGGCGCCCATCCGGCAACCTCTTCGGTATGTTTGTTCCCTTTTCCCCTTTGTCTGTTTCTGTTTTGCGCCAGAGCCGATACGGCGGGCAACGATGCGGCGACCGTTACGCCGGTGGTGAGGAATGCGCGCCGGCCATTGGCTTTGTCAGCCGTTGGGACTGCTTCGTCTGTCTGTTTGCCCGGCAATTGCAGGCGATATTGCAGGCCTTCTTTCGGACAGGAAGAGAGGCAGTTGAAGCAGTCTACACAGCGCGAAGTGTCGACCTTCAGCGTTTTGCTGTCGATGGCTTCCGCCTTGCAGGTATGTTCGCAGCTTCCGCAATGCGTACAGCTTGTTTTGTCGAACGTGACGCGAAAGAGGGAATAACGTGAAACAAAACTGAGCAACGCCCCGACGGGACAAACCGTATTGCAAAACAGCCGTCCGCGCCAGATAGTCATCCCGATGAATAGAAGCAATATGATGACGGCCGCAACAAGCCCGACAGTTGTCACCGTGCTGATAGTCACGTGGTACAGGGTATAATTGTCAATTTTCATGAGCAAATCCGCCAACAGGTTATTAGTCCCCATCACAATCGGGCGGAATATGCTGGCCGCAATACGCCCGAAATTGCTATAAGGGTCGAGCAGGAGGCACAGTTCGCTGCATCCAAGCAGTGCCAGCAAGAATGTAATCCCCAATATCGCATATCGCAAAACATTGGCAGGTTTGTGATAGACAAAGCGCTGACTTCCTTTCCGTTTCTTTTTCCCGATGCAAAACAACCGGTTTACAACGTCTTGCAACACTCCGGCCGGACAAATCACGGAACAATAAATGCGCCCGAACACGAACGCCAGCAGCAATTGGACGATTACGATGCCCGTCATGCCACCCAACAGGGCGGGTATTAATTGGATGTGCAGTAATTGATGTGTGCTATCCGGCAGGACGGCGGCGAAGTCCACGAAAAACAACAGTATGGGTATGAAGAAAAGGATTGCGAGTGCTACCCTCAATCCTTTTAAATAGTTCTTTTTTCTCATCTTAGAGCTTGATACGTTTGATGTTAAGTTTTTTCAGGTCTGTCGTCGACCCCAACAACGCTTCTCCTTTGGAAATGTGGCTGACGGCTGCCATGTCCAGTGTTTTCACTTGGTTGAAAAGGGTAAGCGATGCGGTGTCGGCTGCAACGATGTCGGGCGATACAATCATGGACTTCAGTGTCGCCACGTCGGCAGCACTCCGGCCCTGCGGCCCGTTTTGGTGCATCATGCGGTAGGCATCGACAATGTTCAGCACGGGCCGTTTTTGCCACGTGCAGATGTCGGCGATGCATTGCTGCAAGTCATGTTGATGGAAATAACGGCGGTCCCAAACGATGCCCATCAAGTTTTTCATGGCGCACGAAAGTTTGGCGCCTCCGTGATTTTTCAGAATAGGGACGTTGAACCATACATCCGCTTCGAGCAAAGCTTCGTGTATTTTGGCTTTCTTCAACGTCACGCCGTCGGGGATGGAAACCTCTTGGTAGTATTTTTCATCATTGGCTGGCACGATAATACCCCCTGCTTCTTTCACTGCGTCTGCAATTCCGCTTGTCGCATAACATTTTTGCCAGTTGTCGCAGGTATGGTCGAAGACCGTCACCTTTTCAGCTCCGACTTCCAAGCATCTTTTTACCAATGCTTTGATGAGTTCCGGGTTCGTGTTGGCTGCCAGTTCCGGCGTACGGTCCCAACCGATATTGGGTTTGATGACTACTTTCTGTCCTTTCTTAACATAATTTCCGATACCTCCCAATGCCTCAAGCGCTTTGTCAAGCATCGCTTCAGGCTCGCCTCCCATAACGGCTACGAGATCCGGTGTTTGTTCGACTGTTAGGGTATGATTAGAAAGAGCCGCTTGCAACCCTTCGAATTTGAGTGATAAGGCTGCTCCGGCAACCATACTGGTTTTAAGAAAATCACGACGTTTCATCTTGTTTTATTGGTTAATATGAGTTACAAAGTTTGACCAAAGATATAGAATCTCCAAAGGAATCTATGTATTTAGCCTCGAAAAAAATTATAAAAAATGGAATTATACGCTTATACCTCAGTATCTTCATTCATTCGAGGATGTGAAAGACGGATGTTTGGCCTGCCTGTCCTCAATTTCTTATATTGCCTGCCGGACAAAGAGCGAATCTACGGCCTTTCCCTCTTGTGGCGTGCAATCCGGTTATATGAAGCCCGAGACGGAATCAACGATGGGCAAAGCATACAAGCAATCCCTTTCTTTCGTGCGAATCGCCGTAAGCTGGTCGGTTCTCCACTGGATTTGTATGTGTTTTCGCTCTTCGAGGAGAAACCGGCCGTGTCCGCATTCCGTCCGGACGGGGAACCGATCGTGTGTTTGACGCTGGATTGTGAAGCCTTGAGTGAATATTGTTTGTTGGAAAATTATCAGTTGCTTCGCTGCCAGTATGACGAGGAGGCGAATGTGGCCTACTTCGTTTCGCAATTGGAAGTGGAGTATGATAAATTCTTTTATGGCACGGAGCACACGGACTTCACACGCGACTCAAACTTCTTCTCTCTGCTCTGCAAAGCCTGTCCGGAGTTTTGCGAACGTCTCAAGCGGGGCAACCGGAACGTTGTTTGGAGGGGATGTTGGAAGAGTGAGGTTGTATTAGGCAGGTAGAAGGAATGTTTACCTTTAATTTATTTTGATTTACACGGAAGGTAATCTTTTTTTAATATTTGCCGGGTATGAGATAGGAACGTGGTATTGTACATACTTCGATGGGGTTTTGTGTATCGAAATTAGAGATTTGACACTATTGTAATACAAT
>CAYXIX010000146.1:0-5836 GCA_964465405.1 uncultured Parabacteroides sp.
GATCTTCCCTACGTTTTGGGGCATTTGTCCCTTTTCTACTGTGGCAAATTCTGCCAGCTTGTAGGGTTTCCCGTTGATGGTCTGAGGGACGTATTGCATATTCCAGACATCGTACTCTTTGGATTGGCGGGAAGAGAGTTTCAGGTTCTCCGTCTCGTTGTCGACCACGATAGTCCCCGCTGGTACGTCTTTGGCAAAGACCGGGTTCAAGACGGCAAACAGGTTGATAGGCAACAGGTTCTCTTGTGCCATGCGTGCCTTGTTGAGGTTGAAATAAAATTCCTGATAATCATCTTTCCACCATGAAAATTCCGAGTTGATGATTACCTCTTTGATGCGTCGGTTTTCAAGCAGCGAATCTTTAAGCTGTTCCGCCCATTCATAGAGTTCATCATAATTATAGCCGAACATCTCGATGCGGTAAGAACCGGCGCCCTCGCGTACGTCATTGCTGAACCCTTGATCTTGCAGCCCCCATACATTCCAACTGCCGCCGCCTAATTCCAACGCTTTACTGATAATGCGTGCTTTTAAGGTATAGGGAAACCCGCTTCGTTCACTTTCGCGGGTGAAGTAGATGTTGATACCGGCCTGTCGTGCGCTGTAGATGTTGGTCTGGAACTGGCGGATTTCCTTGAATGTGCTGAGATAGGCTTCCATGCGTTTGATAAGCGTATTCATCTGTTCGAGGGTTGTTCCGTTCGGGAGTGACGCGCTGACCGAGAGCACGGTTTCCTCTTTGCGGGTGAAATAACTTCCTTCATATACTTTCTGGGCGAACAGACGCAAGGTTCCGCCGAGCGCTTTGTCGATGACCGGCTTTACTTTTCCCTTGTAGGTCTCGTTAGAAGCAAGCCGGTTGTAGGTCTCGATAAGCAGCGAGTCGGTCGCCGTATAAACCTTTTTCTTGTCTTTGGTGTCGTATTCAATTTTCTCAGGCAGGAGGAAAACCGGAATACCAAAAGCCAATAAGAGAATAAGACAAGCCCATTTTTTCCGGCGGCAAAGGAGGTTGATTTGCCACCGATAATAGCGGTTGAAGTAAATCGGGAAACGGTGCAGGAAACGGTTGCACCGTTTCCTGATACGCACGACTCTTTCCGGTAAGTTGCGGAGCCGTTTGCTTCCTCCCCTGTGTTTCCATTCCATGCCCAATTTGTCGATAAGGGCAGGGACGAGGAAGAGGGCAATGAGTAGGGAAACGCCCAAGTTGATAATCACAACGGCTGCGAAGTCTTGCAGGTTCAACCGGATGCGCTCGTCGAGGAAGAAAATGATGACCAATGCCCCCATTGTCGTCAGCGTGGCGGCAAGGATGGAGAGGATGGCTTTCCGGTTATGCCGGTTCCGGATGTGCTCGGTCATCACAATGGTATTGTCTATCACAAGGCTGAGCGAAATGGTGACTCCTGCCAGCGAGTAGAGCTGCATTTCCAACCCCAGCAGATAATACAGGATGACCGCGATGCAAAGATTAATCGAGAGCGTGATGACAATAAGCGCCAAGTAGCGCAATTCCCGTGTGATAAGCAAGACGAAGAGCAGGAGAATCAGGATGGTCAGTCCCGTCCGGACATAGATTTTGTCCAGTTCCTCCTGTATGTACTCGGTGGCGTCATAACTCGGGTGGATTTCATAACCGGGCGGCAGCAGCATGCGGATGTGTTCCATCTCTCTCCTGACTTGCTTGGCCAGCTCCAGCTGGTTGGCCGTCTCTTCGGCGCGGATGGAAAGATAGATGGAGTTCAGGCCGTTGATGCGGTAATAACTTTGCGGTGCAGCCTCTTGGCGTGTCACCTTCAGCAATTGGTCGAGCCGGATCAGTTTCCCCTCTTTATTGGTCACGGTGATGCGTGAAGGGTCGAACCCTTTTTCTTCGTTTTCGGGGATGAGTGCGAGCCGTATCCATTGGTTATGGCTGTTTGTTTGCGGGTTGCGCGAGGAGAGGAATCCGGTTTCGATGTTGCCGGTCCCTATGAATTCTTTCTGGTAATACAGGCTGATGGCGTTCTGGATGTCGCTGACGCTGATGCCGAGCGTCGCCAGTTGCCGACTGTCATATTCCAGTTGCCATTCCATAGGGGTGGCGCCGCTGACATCGATCCGGTAGATGCCCCGAATGCTTGCCAAGCGCGGTTTGATTTGGTCTTCTGCATAGCGTTGGATGAAGATGGGCGTAGCGGCGGCGTTCAGCGTGTAGCTCATGAAGGGGCGGGAGGCTTTGTTGTCGGGGCGGCTCATTTCCAATACGGGATAGCTCAGGCCGGCAGGCAGGCTGGGCCACGTTTGGCGGACGATGGTCGACGCCTCGAAACGGGCTGCGTTCACGTTGGTATGCTTGTCCAGCTCAATGGTGATATGTCCGCTCCCGTTTCTGGATGTGGAGCGGATGGATTTGATTCCCTTGATGCGTGCCAACATGGCCTCCAGGCGGGAGGTCACTTCCATCTCGATGACGCGGGCCGAATTGCCCGGCATGCTGTAGCTGATGGTCAGCTGCGGCAGCGTGCGCGAAGGCGACAGCTTGATGGGCAGCAGCGGAACCAGCGCAGCCCCCACCAACGCCAGACAAAGGAATGAGACGATGATGGTGAAAGATGATATTTTTGGCGATGCACTCATTGCTTTTCACTCTTTTCCGGTCTGATGTTTCCTTTATATCGGATATCTGTGTCGTACCTCATAACCCGCCTCCTTTGTAATCGAATTCGTTAGACAGAGAGACTCCCATTTCGAAGTCGAACAGCGTCAGTTTCCGTATCTTGAAGTAGCTCAGCCAATAGTTTTGCAGGGCGGTGATGTAGTTGCGCTGCGCCTCTTGTTGCCGGTTGAGCGAGAGGGTGAGGCTGTTGATGTCCGCCTTGCCGATGAGGAAACGTTGTTTGGTTTCGTTGTAGGCCATGTCGGCGAGGTCGACCGCTTCTTCCGCGCTGGCGATGAGCGCCTGCTGGATGTTGAAGTCCCCGACGGTCATGATGACATCCTCTTCGACCGTCAGCTCCTGCTGCTTGGCGGAGGTCTCGGTCACGAGCAGGTTGTTTTTCGCCACGTTGTATTTCCCTTTCCGCACGCCCCAGTCTATAAGCGGAATGGAGACGGATAAAGAGACGATTTGCTGCTGTTGCAGGTCTCGGTAGGCGTCGCTGAATTTGTTGGCGGCTTGGTTCAAACCGAAGCTGGCGTTGATTGAGGCGTTGAACATCGACTCCTTCTTGGTGCGGTCTACCTCCTGTTGTGCTTCGAGCACTTGTTGGCGGAGGTCGAGAAAGGTCGGGTTGTTCTCCCGCGCCAATGCAAGCGCTTGGTCTACGGGAATCTCCATGTTGCGCGGACGGCTCGGCAGGCGTAGGCGTATCTCCGTGTTCTTGTCGAAGTTCAGGTACGAGGCGAGGCTGAACATCGCACGTTTCAGGGCTATCTCGGCATTTTGCAGCGTGTTGCGGGCGTTGACTGCGTCGAGTTTGAGCGTGAGTAAGTCGTTCTGGTTGATGGCTGCGATTTTGTGCCGTTCCTGCCCGACTTTGTAGAGCGTGTCGGTCGTGGCGACATTCTCCACGGCGAGGTCATACTCCACCTGCGCCATGGCAAGGGCGAAGAAGTAGGTGGTCGCCTGTTCGCTGATTTGCTCCACGTTATAAAGGAACTCCTTTTTGACCTTCTCGAACTTCAGCGGCTCGATTTTCCGTTCCCACCTGAAGGCGTTGTACCCCAGCAGGTCTTGTTGATACCCGATGCGGATGGGCACGGACGAGAACTGGTTGAACGTCTGCTCGCCGAAGTAACGCATATAGTCCAAATCCGTATCCAGATAGAACGTACCGCCCAAGAGGTCGAAGTTCTGTGAGATTTCCAATCCGCCTCCTGCATAAAAACGCCGTTGTTTGCGGTACACGTCGATATCCGCTTCCGAATCATATCGTTGCACGAAATATTGATAATATTGTGCTGGTGTCAGGTTCAGCGTGAGGCTCGGCAGGCGTGCTGCCTTGTAAGAACGGTATTCCCAGTATCCGGCCAGATACATATTCTTATATCGGAAAGCATCCAGCGAACTGTCTGCTGCCAGCGTGATGGTCTTTTCCAGTGTCAGCGTGAGCTGTGCTTCTGCTCTTTCCGCGTGCACCCAAGCGATTGCAGCTATGGCCAGCCCTATTGTAATTGCTCTTTTTCCCATCTTTCTTATGTATATCTAAATTAATTGTTCATTAATTGCCCATTGTCAATGGCTCTCTCTTCTTTCCGGTAAATAAACCAATAGACCAGCGGAATGATAAACAGACTGACGGCCGTACCGATCAGCATTGCCGAAATCATGGCGATGGATAGCGGTTTTTGCAGTTCGCTGCCGATATCGAAGGTAAAGAGCAGCGGGACCATTCCGAAAATGGTTGTAAGTGACGTCATGATAATCGGGCGAAGGCGCCGGCGGCCAGCTTCATGGATGGCTTCCAACAGCGGTATGCCCGCTTTGCGCAGTTCGTTGATGGCGTCCAGCTTCAGGATGGAGTCGTTGATGATGATACCGCATGTCACCACGATACCGATGGCGCTCATCAGGTTCAACGTATGCCCGCATAGCCATAACACCAATAAGGCGGCGGTCACGTCGATCGGTATTTCCAGCAATACGATCAGCGGTTGCAGGAAACTCTCGAACTGGGCGGCCAGGATAAAATACATCAGCAAGATGGAGATGAAAAGAATGATGACCAGTTCGTTCAGCATCTGCTGGTTAGAGAAGAAACTGCCAGAGAAGTCGATATCCCAGTCCTGTTCTTTGCCGAGTTCCTGCTTGACATCGGCCATCAATCTCTCGGCATCTTCTACATCATAGAAGCTAAACGGGATGTATTCGCCGTTTTTCCCCGCCGTAATGGTTTTCAGGTCTTCGCCCGGTGTTATGCGGACTAAGGCTTGCAACGGGATATGACGGACGTTGCCTGTTTCATCAGGGAGGGATTGTACAAGCGTTTTTTGCAGTACCTCGTCGATGGTCTGTTCTTCTCCGGCCAGTGAAATGGGTAAGTATTGTTGGTAGGAGCGAAGCGTTGCGACTTCATTCTCTTTGAATGCCGTTTTCAGGAGGCGATACACTTCGTTATAGTCGATGCCATAGAGCAACAACTTTTGCCGGTCGATGGCGATGTTCAGCTGGTTGTCGAACGCTACACCTGTCGGGTTGAGTCCTGTTTTCGTTTCGATACGCTCTCCCATCTGGCGCAGCGTGGTGGCGTCGGGAGCGTCAGACTTGTTGCGTTTGTACAACTCTGCGACAATATCGGCTTCTCCGGTGACGAATAGCTTCTCGAAAACGGTCACAGGCGGAGAGAAAGATACGACAGCCGCCGGGTAGTTTTTGCGGAACCACTGTTCGATGGATTTTTGCAACGGGGCAATTCCTTCCGGCTTGGCTGTCTTGAAGTAGAGTTCGCTTTCCGAACCCGATAACTCTTGGTCCCGGTTGAGCAGGAACTGTTGCTGTCCGACATAGGCGGTGTGTTCGATTACTTGCTCTTGAATGGTGGAGGCCAGTTGGCTGACCCGGTTACGGTTCTCGTCGATATGGATGTTTTCGTTCCATTCAACATGGGTAATCAATTCATTTTGGTCGATCTCCGGCATCCGGCTTTTCGGGATTTCATAAAAGAGGTAAACGCAGAGGGGGAATGTCATGAGCGTAAAGACGATTGCCCCAACTTTGTGGCGGAACACGAAGTCTACTCCGGCGTCATAGAAACGGTCTAACGTATGGGGGCCGATGAGGTTCTTGATGCGTATATTGATTCCTTTGTGTTTGAGGTCCGGGATGCTGTACACCAGTTTGTAAAGTACCGGC
>CAYXIX010000147.1:0-5804 GCA_964465405.1 uncultured Parabacteroides sp.
CTTTGTGTTTCTGAAGGAGTTATGACTTCCCATTGGTTATAATCATAAATCATAACAGAGCCACTTAATCCAAAACGTGTACCGTTTGTTAATCTTTTTCCTCCGGGAATCACATATACTTTGTTATTTTGGCAGACAATGTCAAATGCACTATTTGTATAAGGACCATTTAATTGGATGGATTCATTGATTGCTTCAAATTGGTTAGTGTCTGTTTTTCTGATACAGCGTAAACCATTTGTTCCTTCTGCAATCCAATACCGATCAGTTTGATAGGTGCTGATATCTTCTATGCTTAGATTGTTTATTTGATCGAAAGTCTGTATATTGGTAAAAATATAAATTTGTGAAGATGCTATACAAACCAATTTGTCACCAATTACTTTCATATTGCTCATTTGAGAATTATAAATTAAAGAAACGGCTTTATTATTTGATTCATAATAAACACCGTTATTTGTCGTCAAATAAAATAATTGATTATTGAATGAAACAATTTTGTCGATAACATTATTTGATGGGTAGTCAGAAATAGTATAATTATCCCAATTCGCTCTATCTAAAAGATTATCATTTAAGGAGGCATGAAGAATATTGAGTGTATCTGTCGTAGATATATAAATATAATTATCAAGAATGGCACAAGATGTAACATTCAAGGATAGATTATATGTATTGGTAATTTCTTTTTTATCCATGTTAACAACCATGATTCCAAATTCGGTAGACAAATAAGCATACTCGTTGTATAGCATTACTGCATTGACTGTTTTGTTTCTGATGGATGTACTGTTGTATAAGTAAGGAAGGTTTATGACAGAGTTTCTTTCTAAAATATCAATGTTGCTATTTGTATAGACAATCAATAAAGATTGCGTTTGCCTGTTGTAGGATATGAATTGGATATCTGTGTCATTTAGTCCGTTTCCTTTATAATATTGTTTGATACTATTGTCTTCTTTTCCGTAACTGTATAAAGAACCTTCAGCTACGACAAATACTCGGTCGGCCGATTCTTCGACCAAGTTGGTATTGTAGTAAGAAAGATATGTTTTCCAATCCATGTTATTATCTGAAGCTGATAGGAAATGTGAGAACAGAGAATACAAGATTGTAATCCATATAATTTTCATACTCGTTATTTTTTTAATGTGTGTTGTTGGATAGAAATGCTGTTAATTTTTCAACTGCTTTAGCCCGATGGCTAATTTTGTTTTTTATTTCATTTCCCATTTCGGCAAATGTTTGCGAATAATTGTCAGGAATAAAAAGAGGGTCATACCCAAATCCTTCTTTTCCCCGTTTTTCATGAGCTATATGACCATTGATAATGCCTTCGAATAAATATTCTTTATTATTAAAGATAAGAGCTATAACCGTACGGAAACGTGCTTTTCTGTTTGTTTTGTCTTGCATTTCATGAAGTAGTTTGTTCATATTCGATTCAGGATCATATTCGAGGCCTGCATATCGTGCAGAAAACACACCTGGTGCATTGCTAAGTGCTTCTACCTCTAATCCCGTATCGTCGGCAAAACAATCAAAACCAAAATGTTCTTTAATGTAACGAGCTTTTTGCAAAGCATTTCCTTCTAAAGTATCAGCTGTTTCAGGAATTTCATCAAAACAATGAATATCAGCTAAACTTACAATTTCTGCAAATCCAGTTGTTATTTTTCTAATTTCATCAAGTTTATGCAGGTTATTTGTAGCAAATACAAGTTTCATATTGCAAATTGTATAATGTTCTATATGATAAACGTATAGAAGTGTCTTAAATTGTTTGTGAAGTGATTTTAAGTCTTGATTTGGTCAAATCCCTCTCCGTATACACCTCTGACATTGGCTTGTGAGATGAAGGCTTGGTTGTCTATTTGTTTGACTAACCGGAAAATGGCGTTGGATTCTGATTTTCTTGCCAAGAGAACAACTACTTTGACAGGTTTGCGTGAATAACCGCCTGTTCCGTCGAGAATGGTGCAACTTCGGTCTAAATCTTGAATGATTCGTTGGGCTATTTCATCATATTTTTGTGAGAAAATAAGGAATTGTACAGATTGGCGGTTTCCATTTAATACCATGTCGAGTACATAATTGCTTATGAACATTTCAACAAAGCCGAATACAATTTTTTCTACATTGTGGAAAAGGAAGAAAGAGGAGCCAATGATAAAAAAGTCGCAAAACAACATAGCACGACCAATCGAAATGTTTTTGTATTTGTTGATGACAGCCCCGATTATATCTGTTCCCCCTGTACTTCCGTTTGCTGAAAAAACAAGTCCTAATCCGGCTCCACAAAGAAAAGCTCCAATTATGATAGACATAAACGGTTCGTTTGGTAAAAGTGGTTGCCCTTTTAATAGCCATTCAAAGAAAGACAGAGAAGCAGATAAAGAACAGACGCCAAAGATTGTTTTTATCAAAAATTTGAATCCTAATACTTTTAACGCAATCAGTAATAAAGCAACATTGATGATAAAATAAGAAACGGATACAGGTATCAGCTCATTTGTAGCAAAGAAGATCAAAGCACAAATACCAGCTACACCTCCGGTTACAATCTCGTTTGAAAGAATAAAAGCATTAAATCCAAACCCATACAAGAATGTACCTAACAAAATAATTAGGTAATCTTGTATGGTAAAGTAAACTTTGTTGTTTATTAACTTCATATTCATAAAACAGGTCAGATAACAATATTTACAATCTTTCCTGGAACAACAATGATTTTTTTCGGAGTTTTACCTTCAAGCCATTTGGCTGAATTTTCATGAGCAAGTGCAGCTTTTTCTATTTCTTCGCGTGGCATATCAGCTGGAAGTTCCATACTGAAACGTGTTTTTCCATTGAAAGAAATAGCATACGTTTTCGTGTTTTCTTTCAAATAAACTTCATTCAATTTCGGCCATTGAGCGTTGCACACGGTAGTAGTATATCCGCAAACATGCCATAATTCTTCAGCAATGTGAGGCGCAAACGGAGCAATCAAAATGATTAACGGTTCTAAAACAGACCGTTTGTTACATTTCAGGCTACTCAGTTCATTTACGCAAATCATGAAAGCACTTATGGAGGTGTTATACGAAAAATGTTCGATATCATACGTTACTTTCTTGATAAGCTTGTGTAGTGATTTCAATTCTTCATCTGTCGGATTTGCATCTGTCACTTGTAAGGAATCGGTATTTCCAAAGAACAGGTTCCATAATTTTTTCAAGAAACGATGAACTCCGTCGATACCATTTGTATCCCAAGGTTTGGACTGTTCCAACGGGCCTAAGAACATTTCATACAGACGAAGCGTGTCGGCACCATATTTCTCAACAATCATGTCCGGATTGACTACGTTGAACATCGATTTCGACATCTTTTCAACTGTCCATCCACAGATATATTTGCCATCTTCCAATTCAAATTCGGCATTCTGATATTCCGGTCGCCAATTCCGGAAAACATCGATGTCCAACACATCATTTGAAACAATGTTTACATCTACATGGATAGGTGTTACCTCATATTTGTCTTTCAAATTCAAAGAAACAAACTTGTTTGTACCGTTGATTCGATATACGAAGTTGGAACGTCCTTGAATCATTCCTTGATTAATCAGCTTCTTGAAAGGTTCTTCTTCGCAGACAACGCCTAAATCGAATAAAAATTTGTTCCAGAAACGGCTGTATATCAAGTGGCCGGTAGCATGTTCGGTTCCGCCGATATACAGGTCTACGTTCCGCCAATATTCGTCAATGTCTTTATCAACCAATGCTTTGTCATTGTGTGGGTCCATGTAACGCAAATAATAAGCGGATGAACCGGCAAATCCGGGCATTGTACAAAGTTCCAATGGAAAAACGGTTTGGTTGTCAATCAATGTTGTATCGACAACTTCCTGCTTGTGTGTATCCCAAGCCCATTTGGTAGCATGTCCCAATGGAGGTTCACCTGTTTCGGTTGGCAAAAACTTGTCCACTTCAGGCAATTGTAGCGGTAATTTGTCTATCGGAAGCATTTGCGGCATACCGTCTGCATCGTAATAAACCGGGAAAGGTTCTCCCCAATAGCGTTGACGGCTGAAGATTGCGTCGCGAAGCCGATAATTGACTTTGACACGTCCTAATTTGTGTTCCGTCACATATTGTTTAGTAGCTGCAATGGCTTCTTTAACCGTTAAACCGTTCAACGATAAGTCGCAATAAGGAGTGGTATCAGGTCTTGGAGAATTACATACGATTCCCTCTTTTGCATCAAAACTCTCTTCGCTTACATCACAGCCTTCGATTAATGGAATAATCGGCAAATTGAAATGTTTGGCAAAAGCATAGTCACGACTGTCGTGTGCCGGAACAGCCATGATAGCTCCCGTCCCATAGCCTGCCAATACGTAATCGCTAATCCAAATGGGTACGGCATCTCCAGTAAACGGATTGATGGCATACGAACCGCTGAATACGCCCGTAACAGAACGGTCTGAAACACGTTCGCGCTCCGTGCGTTTTTTTGTACGGTCTAAATAGGCTTCGACCGCCTTTTTTTGTTCGGGAGTCGTTACTTGTGCAACTAATTCGCTTTCTGGGGCCAACACCATGAACGTGACACCGAACATTGTATCTGCACGAGTCGTGAAGATAGTAAATTCCAAATCGCTGTCTTTTACTTTGAATTGTACTTCTGTTCCTTCGCTGCGCCCAATCCAGTTACGCTGTGTCTCTTTCAATGAGTCTGTCCAATCGATAGTATCCAATCCGTCCAGCAAACGTTGTGCGTATGCTGATACGCGCAGGCACCATTGGCGCATTACCTTTTGTTCCACCGGATAACCGCCTCGTTCGGATACTCCGTTCACTACCTCGTCGTTGGCCAGTACGGTTCCCAACGCTGCACACCAGTTGACCATCGTTTCGCCCCGATAAGCGATGCGATAGTTCAATAGTAGTTCTTCTTTTTCTTTTTTACTTTTTGCTTTCCATTCATCGGCTGTAAAACTGATATCTTCGCTACATGCTACGTTCAGCCCTGCTGTTCCGTTTCGTTCAAAAGCAGCAATCAGTTCGGCGATTGGACGTGCTTGTTTCCGGTCATTGCAATAGTAACTGTTGAACATCTGTATAAACGCCCATTGTGTCCATTTATAATATTCTGGGTCACAAGTGCGCACTTCACGGTTCCAGTCATAACAAAAACCGATTTTATCCAATTGTTCCCGGTAACGGGCTATATTTTTTTCCGTTGTAATTTCGGGATGCTGTCCGGTCTGAATCGCATATTGTTCAGCAGGCAATCCATACGCGTCGTATCCCATCGGGTGCAACACGTTGAATCCTTGCAACCGTTTGTATCGGGAATAAATATCAGAAGCGATGTAACCCAGCGGATGTCCTACATGCAATCCTGCCCCCGACGGGTAAGGGAACATGTCCAATACATAATACTTGGGTTTATCGGTATTCTTTTCTACTTTGTAAGTATGATTGGCAATCCAGTATTCGTGCCACTTTTTTTCAATTTCCCTGAAATTGTACTCCATGATTTATCTTATCTTTCTATTTTTTACCGTTTTCTATTTAGAGCCACAAAGTTAGTGAATTTCGGATAAATTGTCTATAAGCAACCGTTTTATCTCTTATGTTTCATCAACGTGACGACCGGATTGTCATCTTCTTTCAAATTGGCTACTATCTCTTTCAGTTTGCCTTTCAATTCTCCTTTCTCATAGGCTTCGACAAGGTCTGCAGCTTTCAAGCGAGTCCAATATTCACCTTGATTGTTAGCAAGCCTTAGCGTATTCATGTAAATCTCTTTTT
>CAYXIX010000148.1:0-5678 GCA_964465405.1 uncultured Parabacteroides sp.
AGAAATAACAAGAAAAATATTTGCAATTCAAAAAATAGTTGTATTTTTGCACCCGTAATCAAAAACGGGATGTAGCACAGTTGGCTAGCGCGCCACGTTCGGGACGTGGAGGTCGGAAGTTCGAGTCTTCTCATCCCGACTTTTGACAAGTATAAAAGAGAATAAGCCTCACAAGGATATTCTCTTTTTTCATTTAATCCCTTAGCGACAAATTAAAAAACATAATCACATAAAGAATAAAATCATGGGAAAGGTTATTATTCACTCATATGAAGATTTTGAGAAATTAGTCGGCAAACAAATTGGCGTTTCAGACTATATCGAGCTTACGCAAGACCGCATCAATCTTTTTGCCGATGCTACACTGGATCATCAATGGATTCACGTCGACCCAGAACGGGCACAAAAAGAAAGTCCGTTTCACAGCACCATCGCACATGGTTACCTCACCCTGTCGCTTCTGCCCCATTTATGGGACCAAATCATCGAAGTCCACAATTTGAAAATGATGATTAATTACAGCATGGACAAGATGAAGTTCGGCCAGCCAGTCCTTGTCAAACAAAGCATTCGGCTCGTTGCCAAGCTGCAATCTCTGACAAACCTGCGCGGTATAGCCAAAGTGGAAATCAAATTCGCCATTGAAATCAAAGACCAACCGAAAAAAGCATTGGAAGGTATCGCCATCTTCCTCTATTATTTCAATTAAAAAGGGGCACAAGCATTAAGAAACTCGTGACTCCTTTTTTATGAGAGATGCGCTTCCTCTGCTTAAAAACAATGCAAAAGGCGAAAGGTCACTATAAGGATAATTTTTCGCAACTATCTATATACTTTAATTGTACCAACGGTTTTGTATAATTAGGGTCTGTCCTTTTAGTAGTACAGCCTACTGTTCTATTACAAAGTCGTTAGTGATTTCTTTTTTCCAAAACAAGAAATTCTTTCCTCCTTTATCCCACTCAACCTCATGAGAAATTCATTCACCACATCCGTTTCGTAAATTGTAGCAATCCCCAACTTCAATTCCATTCCCTTCAATCAGCCTGCAATTCCTTTCGAGATACGACATGACTTCATCCCATATCTCGCTATCATAGTCCGCAGTATAGGAAATCTCATTGTCGTCTATTCCTTGAGAATGTCACGGAGTTCGGAATTCCCTATCTTGTTGGAAGTACACGAAGATATGGGGTGAAGTTCTATCGAACTCACGTAGATTTAGGATGAGCAAACATCGCAAACGTTTCTCGCTGGGAAACAGACAATGGAAACTGACCGCTCATCTGCCCCAAATGAGACAAATTGCCATAAACCGCCGAAGGCTTGGGTAAGAGGAGCAAGGGCGCCGGCTTCCTGCTTATCAGTTGTTCCAGCAACGGGTGTTTCCCGTTATTTTCCAATAATTTGTCATACAGGTTCAAGACCCGTCCTGCCATGCCACGCATAGCAGCTTTCACGACCAAGATTTCCGGGTTATCGGCATAATTCATCTCTCGGAATGTTTTACCCGTTGCAGCTTGAAATAGAGTCTCACAGACTTTCCAATAATCGTCCGGTCATTACGGGCATTGGGTGACAAAAATTTGCGGACAAAAATCGGTACACGCTCCGACACATTGTCGGGCACGTGCAACGAACCGTCCGCCTATATTGAGCCGTAATCAGAAAAGGATATTCTGCCGCACTTTGTCTGCCGAGCCACCCATTTTCATACGTAGGCAAAAGGAGGCTCTTTCCGGAGAACAAATTCCGGAATCCGGTCTCCGAAATGCAACGATATCTTGGCTTCCCGCCAAAGCGAACGTTCACGCCGTTCGGCATCGAGCAGGCAGTTTTTCCAATATTTCAGCAGTTTCTTACCCATCGGCAAGCGAGGTTATGAATCTGATTTCTTTTCCCGGACGGTGATGTGAAAGCAACCCTGTTTTCGCTCGTGCTTCACATAGCAACGTCCTTCACGCTTCAGGTCGCGCAAGACCATCGCAAGAACCATTTTCAGACGTTCGTTATCAATGTTAAGCGTGTCACGCTCGTCCACTTTCGTATAACGTGCCCACGAGACATCAAAAGTCGTTCCATAACTATGCGCAGAATTACGGGATGCATTCAAATTTCGTTTGCCCAACTTTTTCACGTCTTCAATCGTCCGTGTGACGCTCGTTATTTTTATCTTATAAATAGATGCATTCAAATGGCGAAGCGAATCTTGGAAATTCCGCCCGATATCTTCCACCAACTGTGCGGCAGAAGGAATCAGATAAGGAATCGAATGCGTGAGCTTTTCTACTTCGTAATAATCATTTGTCCGGATTTCCTCCATCTTCTTTTTTACTTTTTCTATCTCCTCCCGGTTTGTCGCCGGCTGAATGCCAATACGTTTTGCTTCGGTCAAATGCAAATCATTCAAATCCCGGAAATCCCGGTTGTAACTGCCGTTATACCAAATTCGTTTCAATTCGCCGCGTTTCTCCTTGCAACCGCCAACGAAACATAACAGCCCGAACACAAACATCGCTACAACCCATCTGCAACATACCTTCATTTCTTTCACCTTTCTTCATTTTTAGCGCAAACAAATATAGGGAAGATTTGGAACAACTATGTACTGATTCACCCATTTATCATCGTCCCTGTTTGTCACAAATAGCGTTAAAAAATATTACCCGAAAGGAGAAACTAAACACGTGGCTACTAAATGAATATAGGAAGGAAGTATTTTTTTGTACATTTGTACCCAGAACAATGAAATGTGTAAATGAGCAAATTAAATATATTTCTACTGTTATTCCTTTTCCACTTGGCTGGCATCTCCATGCAGGCGCAAGAAAATAAGACACAAATTGTCATCTCAAACGGCCAAGAAACATCAACCTTTTCCCACACCGTCGAAAAGGGTGAAACGGTCTACGCCATCGCGACGATGTATGGCGTAAAACCCGAAGACATTTATCGCCTCAATCCGGGAAGCAAGGAGGGGATTCGAGCCGGTTCTACCCTCAAAATACCTCAACGTAATGTATCTCAGAAAGAAGAACATTACATTTTCCATACCATCCAACCCAAAGAAACGCTTTACGCGGTTTCCAAACGGTATGCAATTCCCGCAATGGCTATCGTTAAAGCCAATCCCGGACTTTCTACGTCCACATTCCAAATCGGGAAAACGATACGCATCCCTGCATTTGTTAAAGAAGAAGACGAAGAACAACCTGAGGAAAAAACATCTGTTCGTGTAGAAGAGATTGAATATACGATTCAAAAAAAAGAAACGCTCTACCGTATTTGTCGGAAATTTGATATTTCAAGTTATGAACTGCTCAAACGCAACCCGCAACTGAAAGATGGGGTGAAAGCAGGCATGACAATCAAAATACCCACCACGACCCAACAGACTACCGCTCAACCATCGCCAGCGCAAGCGGCACCGCTCAATGAACAGGAAACCAATGCGCTACTTGCTAAATCGACCAAGAACGAACCGGTTCAGCGAATAAAAGTAGCCTTATTGCTTCCATTCATGACAGACGAGGCAGAACCTTCTTCCGAAACCAAACGATTCATAGAATATTATGAAGGTTTCTTGTTGGCGGTTGACAGCCTGCGCAATAGCGGTTGTTCGGTTGAATTGTCAGTCTACGACACGGAGAAAGGGACGAAAACATTGAAACGGCTTCTAAAAGAAGATTCGCTGCAACAAGTCAACCTGCTAATCGGGGCCGTACAAAACGACCAAATCAGCCTGCTTGCCTCGTTTGCAGAACAATATCATATACCATACGTCATTCCGTTCACTTCCAAAAACGAAGATGTGCTCTCCAATGCGTATGTCTACCAAGTAAATACTCCGCACTCTTACCTTTATGCTAAAGCGGCTCAAGCCGGTTGCGACCTGTTTGTCGACGATCATATCATTCTGCTGAACATGCACGAAGATCAGGATAAGACAGAATTTATCAAAACCTTCAAAGCCGAAATGGCGCAACGAGACATCCCGTATAGCGAGATTAACTACGATTCAGAAACATTGGTGGCTGATATCAATACGATTCTACAAGCGGATAAACGAAATGTCATTGTCCCAAGTTCGGGGACACTTAGCGCCTTAAATAAAATAAAGTCGCCGATACGTATGTTGGCGGAAGCACAACCGGAATGCGGCCTGACCCTCTTCGGCTATCCGGAATGGCAGACCTACACACGGGAGTGTTTAGAAGATTTCTATGCACTCAATACTTATATTTATACGAATTTCTATGTGAACAATCTATCTAAAGAGGTAGATGACTTTTATACACGTTATAAAAACTGGTTCAGCAAATCACTAATCAATATTTTCCCCAAATATGGTATTTTAGGTTTTGACACAGGCTTGTTCTTCTTAGAGGCCATTCGTCAATATGGGCCTCATTTCGAAAATAAACTGGAACAGATTCAGTATAAAGGGATTCAAACAGAATTCGACTTCCATCGTATTAATAATTGGGGGGGATTTATCAACACGAATATTTTTATCGTACATTATCAGGCAGATTTTAACGTAACTAGAAGTGACGTAAGATGAATCGGAAAATAGTTCTAACTGTCATCAGTTGTTTTACCGTTTGCGGTTTCTTGTTCGCTCAGAAAAACAACAAGTTCCAACAAGAGTTATCGCTTGGGGCTTCATTCGGGACGACATTTTCAAGGGTCAGTTTTGCCCCTACACGGGTACAACAAAAAATGAAACTTGGATATACAGGAGGGCTTACAATCCGGTGGATTACAGAAAATAATCTGGGCCTGCAAGCTGAAGTAAATTTCACCCAACAAGGATGGGAAGAAAATTTCGAAGAACAGCCACAGTATCAATATAGTCGAACTATCAACTATATCGAACTTCCAATCTTTACGCATATCTATTTTGGCAGTAAACGATTCAGGGCATTTATCAATTTGGGACCTAAAATCGGTTACGCGTTTGGAGAAAGCACAGAAGAAAACCTCAACGGTGCTGAACCGAACACCGAAAACACACAACATGGCATGGCCATTGAAAAGAAATTTGACTGGGGATTGTGTGGCGGTCCGGGAATCGAACTTCGTACAGGTATCGGTTCTTTCCTCTTGGAAGGACGATATTATTATGCGTTAGGTGATATTTTCAATAGCCGCCACGAAGATTATTTTTCTAAATCATCTTCACAAATTATTTCTGTCAAAATCAGCTATTTAATTCCGCTCATAAAATAAATCGAATCATCCTTGCCTCACGAATAAATAAACAATAAGAAATAATTTTAATCAGAAATAAAACATATTCAAAATCTTACTACCTTTGTTCCCGAAGAAATAAAGTATGTGAGTAAGCAGGCTCCTCCCAAAACCAAACACCTCTTTTCTCATAAGGCTAAGATAGGGATATTCATAAATACCATAAAATTAGCCAACTAATTCATATACAAAGCGTTGCGAATTAGTTGGCTTTTTTTGTATCTTTAGGCATTCCCCCGTAAATAAGGTTTAGCCGCCAAAACGGGGGAAATCCCCCAAACCAAGATATGGCAAAAGCCGCAGGCCTGTCGGGAACATCGTCCGGGACGCAGGAGCTGTTTCAGTCCTTCCGCAAAGATCGCCCTCATGCTCCTGAAGGCCTACACCGGATTTTCCGACAGACAGCCGGTGGAACATCTTAACGG
>CAYXIX010000149.1:0-5573 GCA_964465405.1 uncultured Parabacteroides sp.
GCGTATGGGGTATTTTTATCATTCTTCTGCAATAATGATGCGGAACCCTACGTTCATCGGGCGTTGCCACGCCTCGTAGGCCTTGCGTGCGGCGACGGTCGAATAGCGCGGCCGCTCGCGCCACGAGCCTCCGCGTACCACCTTCTTCCCGGATTTTTCCTCCGCGCCCTTTTCTTTCAACGGATAGGGCACGTAGTCCGAAGCCGTCCACTCGGCCACGTTCCCGTTCATGTCATACAGTCCCCACGGGTTGGGCTGGTAGGAGGCCACTGCGCAACTGATGAGCTGGTGGTCGTTGACGGCCAACGTCTTGGGCAGGAAGTCCCAGAACTTGCGCATCGGGTCGTTCGGCCGCATCGGTTTGGGGTCTACGCCTGTGACGGCGAGGTCTACCGTCGTGCTGTCCGCCAAGTTCTCATACGCCCCGAAGTCGCAGTCCGTCGTACCAAACCAGAAGGCCTCCGCGCTGCCGGCGCGCGCCGCCCATTCCCATTGCGTCTCGGTCGGGAGCGTGGCCGTGCAGTGCAACTGTTCGCTTACTTTCCGGCAGAAGGCGTTGGCCTCGTCCCAGCTGACCCGTATGACAGGTTGTTGGGGCAGGTTGGCGGGGTAGCCCGGTGTCGTATGGTCTTTCCACGTCTGCCCGATGTAGCGGCTGTCGTGTTCGGGGAAGAGTGCGCGGAACTGCTCGTTGGTAATCTCCGTCCGGCTCATCCAAAAGCCCTTCTTGACCTCTGCTTTGAATGCGGGCGAAGCTGTGGGAGTCTGGTTGTCGCCCATCACGAAGCGTCCGGCCGGAATCCATACCAGTTCGAGGTCGATGCCGGGAGCCAGTGTGAGCGTCCGTGTCGTTTCCCCTTTGGTGGCCTGTTTGGCGGCGGCTGCCGAAGCGTCGAAGGGGAAGCCTTTGACCTTGATGTTTCGGGGGGTAGTGGTCGCTTGGGATGCGGCCGGCATGGTGGCTGGGGGGAGTGTGTCCGGATGTTGTTTCAACCATTCGGCGTAATCCTTGATTTCTTGTTGCCAGTCGACGTAGGTGCCGCTGTATTTTTTGGCAATCTCCATGCGGCGTTGCACTTGGTTCTTGGGCGATTGTGGTTTCAGGTCGATTTGGGTGAATGCGCCGAAATAGGGTGCGTTGAGGTCAATCCATGTGTAGAGTGTCCGCATATCTTCGTCGGGTACTTGTATACCATGATGCCCACCTTGCAAGATGCGAATCAGCTCGCTGTTGCTGGCGTGATATTCGCCCGGCTTCAGCACATAGATATCCGATTCCGGTCCCTGCCGATAGACATAGGGATGCAGGTTCAGGTAGCTTTGGTCGAAGTCTTTGTCCACTTTGGTCAGGATACCCCGTTTGTAGTTTACCATCTGGTCTTTGCGGAAGTCCGGTTGGGCCTTCTCACCGTCATGACAGGAGACGCAATTGCGGTCCAAGACCGGTTGTACCTCCAGACGGAAGGTGAAGGGGCGAACACCGCCCTCCGGCACATCCGGTTTGCGCGCCTGTTTCGTCGATGCGATGGTTCGCTTGGGAATCGGAATGGTGTTCTGGTCTTCGTGGCAACCGATGCAGGAGACAATCTCGCCCGGCATACCGGTCAGCCAACTGCGCATCCATTGGATGGCGGCCCCGTCTTTGTCCAGCGGCTGGATGGAGATAGGGGTGTTGGCGGGGATGGTGAAGAGTACGGAACCATCTTCTTCGACCGGCACGGTTCCCAGCACGCGCTTGATGTCCCATCCGCTCTGTATGCCTTGCGCGTCGTGGTCAGAGGGGGCAAGGATGTAGGCGTATTCATAGGCGAAGATACGCAATGCTTTGATGGTGCCGCGTGGTACGCCCATCGTGCCTTCTCCTTCATAAATATCTTGAATGAAAACAGTGGCCTCTTTGCTTTCCGGTTTGATTTTGGAAGGGATAATCGGAGGTGTCTCGCGCTTGACAAGCGGAATGGGGGCTGTCAGCCCTTCCCCATTGTGTTCGGCGATGAGCGTCAGGTTGTCGAACACATCGACCAGATAGATGCCCCATAGCGCGTTTTCTGCCGGCTTGCAGGCAACAAGGAAGTATTTCTCGTCGAGCGGGAACGGCTTCATGAATTGCGGCCAAACGCCCTTAACCAGTTCGTCTTTGATGATGGGGATAATCGGGCGGTCTTTGAACGGAAGTTCTTGTACCATGCCTTTTTCCTCTTTGCGGCTTTTGGCAGGGTCAAAAATGATTAACCGTCCTGAGCGTGCCGTCCCATGATGGCCGGAGATGATGCCGACAAAGCGACTGTTGTATTTCGAAAGCGGTTTCATGTCGAATATGCTGTTCGGGAAGAACGAGCCGCTTCCATAGAGTGCTTTATTCTCTGTCCCGTCCGGGTTCATGTGCATGACGATACGCGAGAAATAGTGCGTCAGGTCGGTGTATTCCCAGCGGGTGTACATGATGCGCCCGTTCGGAATGACGATTGGCGACCAGTTCCCGTCTTGGTCGAAGGTAAGCCGGCGAAGCGCACCCGTTTCGGGGTCGTAAGATACCAAGCCTGCCACGACATCATCTCCATGTACGCAGGGAACGCCGTTATATCCCAAATTACCTGTTGCAACAATCTTCCCGTCGGGCAGATAGTTCGCGTCGCAAAATTCCAAATCCGGTTCGTCCACTTTGAGTTTCTGATGCAGACCGCTCCCGTCGATATTCATCTCATAAATTTGCCATTTCCGGCAACTGTCAAGTGATGAAAAAAGCAGTTTGTCTGCGTCCCAATGAAGTTGTACATCCGAAATGGGGACATCTGCCGTCGGTTTATAAATGCGTTCGCTTTGTATTTCTCCACGAAGGTTCGACAAAATGTCTAATTCTGCATCATATCCTTTGCGGGAATTGGAAAAGAGAGAGTTGTAATTGGCCGTCGAGGTTCCCATCGAAGGTCCCATTGCTTTACGGTCTCGTTCTCCTAAGTTGTAACGCGCAACAAGAATACGGTCCATGTCGAGTAATGGGTTCGCAAGGATGATTTCCCTCTTTAATGCCAACAACCGGCGGGCAGCGGTTCGTGCCGCATCTGTTGGTCGTTCAGTTAGACTTTGGCGTATTTCGGGGAGGGTTTGTTCCAATGTGTCGAGTTTTTTGTAAAGTATATCTGCCTTATCTCCTAATTCTTCCCGGCAATCGTCCAAGTAAGCACGGATTGCTTCAGGATTGACCCACTGCATTTGTACTTGTAGGTCATTTTGTTCGATTTGTTTCAACGAGTCATTTTCTGCAGCTTTTCCAGATACCCCCAGAAAAGCTGCGAGAAAGAGAAATAATACTTTTTTGGTCGTTTGCTTCATTGCGTTTTTATTTTGACACACACCCTTTATTGTGTTTTTATTGGGCTAGTTTATAGACCTCGCATGCAGCCATCAGGAAAGCCCCCGTCCCATAAAGCTCCGTCATTTCGCGTGTCACTTTCTTCGGGTCGGCTCCGACGGGTTGTACCCAGCCTAATTTACCATTGGCTTCGACAGCAGCGACTAATGCATTCCATCCCTTCTGAACTATGGGAAGATATTCCTCTTTGGGCAAATAGCCGGCATTAATCCCATAGGCAAGTCCATACACGATAAAACCGGTCGCACTTGTTTCAGGCGATGGATAGCTCTCGGGGTCAAGCAGACTGGCATGCCAATAACCTTCTTTCCCTTGCAAACCTGCCAACCGAGTACTCATCTTCTTAAATAAATCCAAATAGAACGGGCGATATTCTTGGTCGTCGGCAGGAAGCGTCTTCAATATCTCTGCCAAGCCGCCGATGACCCATCCGTTGCCCCGACCCCAGAAAATCTTCTCGCCGTTTGCCTCTTTTTGTCCGATATAGCGGCTATCGCGGTAGAAAAGATCCTCCTCTTTGTCATAAAGATGGTTATACGTTGTCCGAAATTCGCTGTCGGCGAAATGCATGTATTTGCGGTTTCCTGTGAGCGTGTACAAACGGGTGTAAACACCGGGAGCCATGAAAAGCGCGTCGCACCATGTCCAACGTTCGATGGTACTGCCATCCGAATAGTCCAAATCCATGCTTCCGTTTGACGGATGTTCGACCACCCAGTCGATGCGTGCCATTGTCGGCTTCAGCATATTCTCTTTTTTCTCTTTATTATAAAAGTCAATATAAGTTTGGGCAATGCAAACATCATCGGCGTGATATATCCGGTTGGCGACCTGCCAACTTTGGCGGTTGAAGATTTTCCGAAGCCAATCGAAATAGGTGTTATCGCCACTGAGTGTGGCCCAGTCGAACATCCCCATATAAAGAGCACCGGCAATCCAGCCACGCGGTTCACTTTGCGCATAGCGATTATTGGGGTAATCGTTTATTTGCCAGTCAGCAACTCGACGGGCAACGGTTAGAATGTTTGCCTGATTCCAATTCTCTTCGGAAGTAACATTGACAGTCACTTCTGGTGTTTTTGCTTGCGTGGGCAAACTCTCAACCATACAAATGCTGGCGCAAAGAGCCAGACTTGTGCGGATGTATTTAAATATCGTTTTCATGAATAAGTTATGTTTGTTAATACACTCCAAAGATAAGGAAGAAAGAGGTGAAGTTGTTTTATTTTTGTCTCATTTGAGATTAAAAATGTCTCAAAAATGGATTCCTTTTCATTTATTTAAAACGGATCTCTTTTAAAGCAAAGAGTGTTTCGATGAAAAAACGTTTTTAAATATGCTAATTTGAACTGTCGTCGTCTCCCACAGGCGAAACATAAAAGGTTTGTTGTGCCATCAGAGGAGTATGCACGGCAAAAAGTATCCCGAGAAACAACAGTTGGATTAAATTCGTATTCATGTTGTATGTTGATGTTTACAAGAGGGGGGTAAAGATAACAATAAAATGACCACAAATACAGCTTCCCCTCTGAAGAAGTAACTTTCTGTGGTCATTTTTTTAGCTATGTTCGGATTAATTGTATCCCGGATTTTGCGGGAATTCGGCACCTGTGTTGGAGTCGATGATAGACTGTGGGATAGGCCACAAGGTGTGATGTTCATCCATGTTGCTGCTGTATGAGTTATACTTCAGCGTGCGTTCCAACAGTTTTCCGGTACGTACCAGCGTAAAGCGGCGTAGTTCTTCGCCTACCAATTCACGGATACGTTCATCCAAAAGGAAGTCGATTGTTGCTTCGGAAGCCGTAATCTCGGATGCGTTTGCCCGGCGGCGAACGACGTTGATGGCATCAGCGGCCGCCTGTGTATTGCCTAATCCGATTTCCGCTTCGGCTAAAAGCAAATAGGTTTCGGCTAAACGGAATTTCATACGGTCTTTGTTGTTACCTTCGTACGCTTCATTGTCTGCTGTCTTACCATAGAAAAATTTCGTGACGGCAGGGAGGATGTAGCCCATTTCCCAGTTATTGTTCGTCATTTCGCTTTCTGCCGATTGTCCGTATTTCTCAGAACTTGGATTGTTATAGTACCAATGACGTTTGACGTTGTATTCAGAGTTGCGCATATCGGTTTCGTCGAAGAAACCAGCATCGGCTTCCATCCACCATCTCAACGGTACGATTTGTGCCAATCCTCGTCC
>CAYXIX010000150.1:0-5519 GCA_964465405.1 uncultured Parabacteroides sp.
CAAGGACCCTCTGATTAACAGTCAGATGCTCTAACCGACTGAGCTAAGGAAGAATTTCCTTCAGTTTGGCTTCTCTCCTGCCTTCCCTGAAATAGCGATGCAAATGTAGAGGTTCTTTTTGAACTATGCAATATCTTTGCAAAAAAAATGGAAAAATGAATGTAATCGGATTAGGAAATGCATTGGTTGACGTGTTATTGCGCCTGAAAAGCGACGATGTACTCGCGGAAATAGGCATCCAAAAGGGTGCGATGGATATGATTGACGAGGCGCAGATGATTCGCATACGCACTTCGCAAAAGGGACTGGAGCGCAGTCAAGCGCCGGGAGGTTCGGTTTGCAACACCATGCGGGCGATGGCTAAATTGGGGGCGCAGACCGGGTTTGTCGGGAAAGTCGGGACAGACGAGGTGGCCGCCTATTATGAGGATGCGTTGAAACAGGTAGAGGTTACGCCCTATTTTGTGCGGACAACGGGCATATCGGGTAGTTGTACGGTCTTGATTTCGCCGGATGGCGAACGGACGATGGGCACTTTTTTAGGGCCGGCGCCGACTCTCTTGCCGGAAGAGGTGACGGCTGAAATGCTGCGGCCGTATGGATGTATTTATATCGAAGGGTATTTGTTGGTGAATGAGGCGTTGGTGCGCCATACGATGCAGTTAGCTCATGATTTGGGCTTGTTGGTCGCTTTGGACCTTTCGAATTTTAATATAGTGAATGCATTTCGGGGGTTGTTGGATGAGCTGATACCTCAATATGTCAATATTCTTTTCTCTAACGAAAGCGAAGCGGAGGCTTTCACCGGACTGCCGGCGCGCGAGGCTTTGGAAACGCTTGCCCGATCGGTCGATGTGGCGGTTGTCACTGTGGGAAAAGAGGGCGCATGGGTAGCCGGTGACGGAATGATTGTGGCTGTTCCGGCTTCGGGTGGCAAACCGGTGGATACGACTGGGGCAGGAGATCATTTCGCTGCCGGATTTCTCTATGGTTATTCTCAAAAAGCGACGTTGGAACAATCGGCGCGTATCGGTTCGTTGTTGGCCGGACATGTAATAGAGGTGGTTGGGGCAGAAATACCTGCCGAACGTTGGGCGAATATCCGGGCAGACGTGCGTTCGCTCCTTGCATAACATCTTATGATGCGAATGTGTGGGCAAACAAGAATCTATAGAAAAGATTTCCTTCCGGGTAAATGGATTTAGGCAACGAGTGGAATCATCCAAGCGGGGGAAAAAATGAAGCTTTGATTTTTGTAAGGGTCACGCATAATCTGAGGGTTTTTATGTACATTTGCTCCACAAATTAAGAGTTCGATTCTATGAGGAAAGTCGTAATAATTATGAGTATGTGTTGTCTGTTGGGCAGTATGGCACCGATACAGGCACAGACAGATAACCGTTTTGAAGTGAGCAAGAATCTTGATATCTTCAATGCGCTGGTAAAAGAGCTGGAAATGTTTTATGTGGATTCTGTGGATGTCGAGAAAACCGTACGGCGAGGAATTGACGCTATGTTGGGTGGATTGGATCCTTATACCGAATATTATCCGGAGCAGGAGATGGACAAACTGAAGTTTATGACGACTGGCGAATATGGAGGTATCGGGTCTTATATCCGCTCGCGGAAAGAGGGAGGCGTTTATATCGTGGAGCCGTTTGAAGGAATGCCGGCGGCAGAAGCCGGTTTGAAGGCTGGCGACCGGATTTTGGCTGTCGATACGGTGGATGTTACTAAGAAGACATCAGACGAAGTGAGTTCGCTTTTGAAAGGTGTCCCGAATACGAAGCTGCGTCTGAAGGTGCAGGGGCCGTATGACAAGAAGCCGCGTGAGTTGGAGCTTGTTCGTCGCCAGATATTGGAGAATCAAGTCACTTATTACGGAGTCCGGGCTGATAGCGTGGGATATATTTATCTGAAAGGATTTACGGATAAGAGTGCACAAGAGGTGAAGGAGGCGTTTGAAGATTTGAAGCGTAATCACCATATCCGTGCACTTGTGCTCGACTTACGTAATAATGGAGGCGGTTTGCTGGAGAGCGCGACGCAGATTGTAGGGATGTTCGTCCCGAAGGGTAGTGAGGTAGTTTTGACTAAAAGTAAACTGAGCCAATGGGACCGTACCTACCGGACTCCTATGGAGCCGCTTGATACCATTATCCCGATGGTTGTGCTGATTAATGGCGCTTCGGCTTCGGCGGCAGAGATTGTCTCCGGCTCTTTGCAGGATTTGGACAGGGCGGTGTTGGTCGGGCAGCGTTCGTTCGGGAAGGGACTTGTGCAATCGACCCTGAACTTGCCTTATAACGCGACTTTGAAGGTGACAATGAGCAAGTATTATATCCCGAGTGGACGTTGCATCCAGCAGTTGGACTATTCACACCGGCGGGCAGACGGTAGCGTAGGGGCGATTCCTGACAGCCTGACATCCGTATTCTATACGGCAAACGGCCGTCAGGTGCGCGACGGAGGTGGAATAACGCCGGATTTCAAGATAGAAATGCCGGAAACACCTACACTTATGTTCTATCTGGTGACAGATTTCTTAGTGACAGACTTCGCGGCTCAGTGGGCACACGAGCATAAAACGATTGCTGCTCCGGAGGACTTTGTAGTTTCAGACGAAGATTTCGAGGCATTCAAGGCATACGCTAAGGAGAAGAATTTCACTTACGACCGCCAAAGCGAACGACTGCTCGGTGAGCTGAAGGATGTCGCTGAAATGGAGGGGTTCCTGAAGAATGATTCTACTCTTTTTGATGTTTTGGAAGCGAAACTGAAGCCGGATATCGACCGAGACTTCGACCAGCATAAGGCGCAGATAAAGAAGTTGATTGCCTCTGAATTGATGAAGCGTTATTACTACCAGCGGGGTGAACTGATTAACAGCCTGCAAGATGACCCTGTGCTGGAGAAAGCATTGGAAGTCCTTTCCGACCCTGCTCTTTATCGTAAGACATTGAGCGCTCCCGAAAGCGAATCTGAGGTAAAAGAAGCCGTTGCGAATCAATGATTCATTTGAAGCGGATTCGCAACACTACCAGTTCGGACACGGTGCCGACGCGGTAGGGCGGACCGGCAAAACCGATACCGCTGGAGACGTAATATTGGGTATGTCCTTTCCGGTAGTACCCGTATGGACATTCATAGACAAATTTCATTAGTAAAGGATAGGGCCATAGCTGGCCGTTATGCGTGTGTCCGTACAGTCCCAAGTCTACGTGATTCATAGCCAATTCGGAGAAAGACCAAGGCTGATGGTCGAGCACGATAAGGGGTTTGGTTGTATCCAGATTGGCCATGAGTGCATGAAGTGGTTTACGTCGGCGTTTGTTCACATAGTCGTCGCGGCCGATCAGGTAGAACGCAGAGTCCGGCATGGCCACCGAATCGACCAGCAAGGTCGCGCCGGTCTTGCGGAACCAGCGGTTCTTCGCATGTCGATTCGCCCGGTATTCGTGATTCCCATATACCATATAGACGCCCAATGGGGCTTGGAGTTGGCGGAGATCGTCTTCGATGTGTGCTCGTTCGGCAAAGCGGGATTCATAGTCGAGTATGTCTCCTACAAGCACGATCATATCCGGGTGTTGTGCGTTGGCAAGCTGGACGTAGCGTTGTACAAGTGGTTTGCCAATCATTTCGCCGATATGCAGGTCGCTCATCATGACGATGGTAAGGCTGTCACGTGGACAGCTCCCTTTGGGCAGTGTTAGGTTCAAAGTGCGGACCGTAGGGTACATGACTGTGTGGTGCGCCTTGACCATTAGCGGCGTAATCCCTATGCAAATCAGCAGGAAGCATAATTGCTTCGCCGTGCTCCAATGCGCGGTAATCATGTGCGGTAGCCAATGCCAGTGTTTCTGGGTAATACGCACGACTTCCAGCAAGAGCAGACAGAGCGTGATGTAGAGCGATGCGATATACCATGTGCCACATATCTTTTCGATGGCAATCATCATGTTGTCGGGTAACCATGTATGGAAGAAAAAACCTATGAAATAGAGAGTTAATTCCAAAACAAAGAATAATGTATAGGGAATGCGCCAACACTTGTGCTGGGGCAGCGCCTGATAGCCTCGCCAGAAGATATAGGGGTTCAGCAGTACTTGTGCCACAATCGCTTGTAAGAATACTTTCATAAAGCCAAATCAGTTAGAAGATAAATGGAACACGACCAGCTCGCTATCTGTACCAATACGGAACGGCGGCCCCCATAATGACAAGCCGGACGACACATAAATATGTGTCTTATCCCACTGCCTGTACCCCGCGCTTTGCTGGAACAATCGCTTTGTGATGAGGTTCAAAGGCCATACCTGCCCGTCGTGTGTGTGTCCGCTGAATTGCAGGTCAATGCCTGACCGTATCGCCTCTTCGAGGTGGACTGGCTGATGCTTCAACAGGATGGAAAGCTTTGCCGTGTCGACCTGCTGTGCCAATCTGTCAAATGGGAGGTGGCGCGGGTTCGTGCGGTCATCTCGCCCAATCAGTTGGATGCCGGAGGGAAGTGTAATTACCTCGTCGCAGAGCAGCTTGATGGATGTATGGTTGAGGAAATCTTTACAGTCATTCAATCCTGCATAATAATCATGGTTACCCGGTGCCATATAGATACCCATAGGGGCATCAATCTGGTTCAGCTCTTCCCACATACGTTGTTCCATTACAGGCATAATCTGACTGTCAATCAGGTCGCCGCCGATAAGGACGAGGTCAGGTTGTTGAGCGTTTATCATATCCACGTATTGCTTCAAATCTTGCTTCCCCGTGCCGTATCCCAAGTGAATATCGCTAACGGCCACAACAGTCAACGGCTTCCCATTGTTGAAAGGCTTGTTGATAACAAGGTTGATAACTTCTGTCTTCGGATGCTGATAGTGATAATATCCATATCCTAATACGCTAACAACTAACAGGAAAGCTATCCAGAACCCTTGTGGATGGGAGAAGTTGATAAGTTTGAGCAAGTCGAGCAGGAGGAGCACGATCACCATATAAAGCGTGAACACAAGCCACCCTGTCCCAATTTGGTGGAACAAGTGAGCAACCTCCATTGGTAACCGGATGCCCCGACCAAAGAACTCCACGATGAACGACAGCGTGCCACAGATAAACAAAAGGGCTAAAACGGATTTAAAACCAGTTGGGGAAGATGCGACAGCTTGTGCCCCCCGCCAAAAGATATATGCGTTCCCCAGCAGGTAGACCCCGATGAGGGATATGAAGAATATTGACATATAGCGAGCTTTAATTTCCGGCAAAAGTACAGTTTAATTATGAATGAGCCAATCCGTGAATGCTTTATGACGAAATGTACCTATACTTGCCCGTAACGGGGTATGTATTGGTACATTGTCTTGTCGGCCATTTTGCCCTTGTTTTAAAGGTGAAATTTTATCAACGGGCCCGCCATTACAAAGATGGAATACATCTCTAAATGGTAAGTTTATATTGCGATAAGGTCTTCAAGCATTTCCTTTAGGTCTGCCTCGATTCTGATGTTACGCCTATGACTC
>CAYXIX010000151.1:0-5517 GCA_964465405.1 uncultured Parabacteroides sp.
GAGCGATATGCTTCGATGCTGCCGAAAGCCGCTCGATTGATTTCGTATGTGACAGCATCATCGAACCCGATGTCTGTACTGCCAAACAGTTTGTCATAGTCATTTTTGACGATGGAAATAAATTGTAGTTCCCTGTTGTCCTTATTGTTATCCCCTAATACAAGGCGGATTTTTTCATAGTCCTCGTAGAAATACTCTTGCAATAGAGGAAGAATAGCGTTTTCAAAAATCTCCGATAATTGCTCAACGGTAGGGTTATCCCTCAAAGGAATGAAATAGGCATGTCCGATTGTATGTTCCCGGTCATAGAGTACAGAAATGCGCCTGTTCATTCTTGTCAGCATATCAGAGATAGAAATATCTTCGACCTGGATTCCAGTTAGAACACTGGAGTCAGGTTGCATTTCCCTAAACCGAAAGCGCCGTCTTAGAGCTGTGTCAATGGTTGCAATCGAGCGGTCAGCGGTATTCATCGTGCCGATGATATAAACATTGTCAGGAACACCGAATATTTGCTGAGAATAAGGGAGCCTCGCTTTTGTTTCCTCAGATTGTCCTATTCGCTTCGACGGTTCAATCAGAGTTATTAGCTCGCCGAATATCTTACTGATATTGCCACGGTTAATTTCGTCAATGATAAATACATGATTCCGCTTTTTGTCCATTTGAACAGTAGCGGGTAGATATTTTTGGATGAGTGCCATTGCATCGGCAAGAGAGACTTTTAGTTGATACACCGTAGAAAGAGTCATGGTGGAGCCACCGTTAATTTCTACAATATTCTCGTTAATGCCTTTGACAATCCAATTAACCTTTCGCATCCGATTAAGGCCATCTTCAAACCGGTCGCCGCACCATTCATAATCACCGGCAATAACACCGATGGCGTCTATCGTTGCGTTTGAGTAGCAGGAGAAAACAATATCGCCCACCTTCATCTTATATATGAAGCTATTGAGGACAGTCTTGCCGCCGCTTTTAGAAAAGTCTGTATCGTCGGTAATGTCAGGCCCATACTCACTCCATCCGATGCGGATATGACCGTTTTCCAGGCACTCTGTACGAGTCGGATTATCGCCAGCTGACCGCAACGAGACCTTCCAGATAGAGGGTGTCCTATTAAGCCAAAAATCTATATCCTTTTTTTCGCAATCAGGCATAGAAGCCTTGTTGCAAAAGGACTTAAACAATCCGTCTTCGATAGTATACCGGATATCACCACGTTCATCATCCGACTCATCCATAATAGGCTTGATACCCTCGATAAATTCCTCATAGCCATAAGATTGGTGGAAAGTCGTGAACTCGATAAGTTCTTCGGCCTTGTACTTACTATACCTCTCAAACACGGCGGAGTAGGGTTCGTTTTTTATGGAATCAAGCGTCTTGTTTTCAATAACTGCAACTGCGTACACAACCGTATTATATGTTTTTGCCAGTTCCGGGAGGTCCATATAGAATTGTATTCATGGCGACATCAGTCAGTTCTTCCCCCAAAAACACTTCGCTACCTTCGGCTGATGCCTTATACGCATCCATCGAAAGGTGCGGAAAACTCGTGTATTCGCTCAGAACCTCCTTCACTTTGTCTATCAGCAGAAGATAGTTCTCCGCAGACACCATTTTTCTGAGCACTTTCACAATATCAAGGTCTGGCTGAAATCTACTTTGATTATTTTCAAGCAGCTTTCTGTTGCGGGCATCCAGATTGATAAATGCCATGGGACGTATCCAGTATAGGGCCATCGTGATATTCCACTGAACCCCTTTTTGAGCAGCAACAGTATCAAAACAACTCATGAACTCAGCTTTATTTTCTTTCCTATCTGCGTAGGAAATTGCAGCCAGAAAAAGGGCCCATAAATTATCTATGTCATTTTTTCCCCGCTCGCCTGAGAAGCGGTAAAAAGTAGCTGACAAATTATTTAGGACGGGGATGCCGTCGTAATCAGCAGGGACATCAGCGGAGATAGAAAACAGCTCCTTGATTTGTCTTAAAATTGCAATCCGATTATCGTTTGTAATGCCCTTATTAAATAGACCGAAAACTGTAAAGGGGTCGATATCAACGATGTTGTTGTCCTTCTCAAGCGTGGGCAGCTTCATATTTGCTGCGTTTACATATATAGCTTTCACTTTTTCTATCAGTTTAGCCCGGTTGTCTGCATACTTCACAAGCGATGTGGCAAACTCTGAATAAAAATCGGTCCATCTAAATCTGTTCATATCATTCATTCCGTCCTTTCCTCATCAGAACAGCAGGTTTTGTCAATTTCGTGTAATCGTTTTAACCATTTGTACTTGCTACCATCCTTGAAGAAGTCGAGCTAGACCCCATCTCTCAGAAACGCTCTGCACGGACAATTGCCATAATAAAGTCCAAGATACACTTGCTGTCCAATGAGTGAACATTAGCCTTACTCATGGGCTTAGTTTCCTGCTCAATACTATTTCTCTCTAAAAACTCGCAGTAAGGGCATATCGAATCTTAAATTTCTAATTTGCGTATTTCTTAAAATTCTCCGCCTGCTCTAAGACTTCTTTATACACGTCATCAATGGTAACAGGAGGATATCCGAACTCATCGAGCAAGAGGATAAGGTCCACTTGAAGGTTCGCTTTTATATCATCTCGGGTTGACCAGTCTGTGTATCTTGCCTTATCGTCAACTATAATCTTGATACGCTTAGAAAGCTCAATCATCTTATCAGAGGGGTATTCAAACTCGTATTTGTGTGCAACGATACTGAGGATGTCGTAAAATGCCTTTTCTTCATAGTCGATACCCATATCCCTGAATGAGTTTTTTTCTTTTTTTAATTCCTCCAGGAGATTGGTAAGCTGCTCAGCAACATCATCCAGGACTTCGTTTGCCAACGCCTCATCTCTGCGTCGGTTGTTGTATTCTTCTACGACACGTCTCATGCGTTCGGCAAATTCCATGCTCATAATTTTGTTGACTTTTTTGTATTCCTCAATAGCTTGTGAAAGAAGTCTCTGCAAAATCTTAATCTTGGTATTTGGGAGCTGAATAGCATTTATTCGGTCCATATACTCATCGCTGAAAATATCGACAGAAATATGTTTTCCGGTCTCAAATAGTTCCTCAATGCCATCGGACTGGATTGCGCCCTCCAACAGTTCACGAACCCGTGCGTTCATTTGTGCTGTGTCCGGAGCATCGCCCTTGGTGAGCTTAAAAAGAACCGAACGAACAGCGCAGTAAAAAGCAATATAGTCCCTGTCCTCATTTGTAAACTGTTCGCTGGATGTGCAGAGATTGAATGCCTGCTTCATTCTTTTAACAGCTGCCATAAACCGTCTTTCCAGTTCCTCAGTGAGCTGCACATACTCGACTGCACGGTTGAGGCAAGCGAGCTGCTCGACAGGAGAGCCATGGAAAAAATCGTTGCTATTGAAATTATAGAACATTTGCCCAAGGACTTCTAATTGGTCTTTTACAATTGTGATGGACTGCTCAATGCCCTCAAATTCCTCGGTTTCATAGTTGGTATACTTCTTCAAGGCAAGGTTCATGTTCTTCTTGATGCCGATGTAATCAACAATAAGACCCTTTTCTTTACCCTCATAAACACGGTTCACACGGGAGATGGTTTGGATAAGGGTATGTTGCTGAATCGGCTTATCAATATAAATCGTGTCAAGAGCTGGAACATCAAAGCCCGTCAGCCACATATCAACAACAATGGCAATCTTGAAATTGGATTTGATACTCTTGAACTGCCGGTCAAGTTCTTTGCGGTCTTCCTTGGTTCCGAGCATATTGAAAAGTTCGGGTTCATCGTCTTTGTTCCGGGTCATTACCAGACGGACTGTTTCAATCGGCTTCAGCTCCTTCTTTTCCTTTTCGGTCAGCAGCACACCGTCAGCACAGACCTTTTTTTCAGCCCATTCGGGGCGAAGTTCAATGATGATTTTATACAGGTCATAGGCAATCTTACGGTTTGCGCACACGAACATGGCTTTGCCTGCAACGGTAGCACCCTCTGCAACACGAGCCTCATAGTGGTTGATAAAATCCACTGCGACAGCTCTCAATCTGTCGGGGTCGCCAATGATGGCCTCCATGTTTGCAACAGCCTTCTTGCTTTCCTCAATTTGATGTTCATTGGAGCCGTCTTCAGCACAACGGGCATAGTAGTCCTCTATCTCTTGGATTTTCGATTGGTCAAGCGTTACACGAGCAGCACGACCATCGTATACGAGATTGACTGTAATGCCATCACGAACAGCTTCAGTCATTGTGTAGGCATCTACAACTGGGCCAAAGACCTCGATGGTTGCATCAATCGGGGTTCCAGTGAATCCAACGTAAGTGGCATTGGGGAGTGAATCATGCAGATACTTTGCAAAGCCATATGTCCGCTCCACACCAGCAACGGTAATCTTGACTTTTTGCTCAAGGTTGACCTGGCTACGATGCGCCTCGTCAGAGATGCAAATGACATTTGACCTGTCAGTAAGTAACTGCAAATCTTCGGTGAATTTCTGTATGGTTGTGAGGTAAACGCCGCCGCTTTCCCTACCCTGAAGCTCCTGGCGGAGCTCGTTACGGGAATCAATGCTGACAACGGTTTCGTCTCCGATGTACTTCTTGGATGCTACAAACTGCTTAGAAAGCTGTTCATCGAGGTCGGTTCTGTCGGTAATAATGATAATGGTAGGCGAACGAAAAAACTGGCTTTTCATAAGCATTCGAGTGAGGAACAGCATGGTGTAGCTCTTGCCGCAGCCTGTAGCACCGAAGTATGTACCACCTTTTCCATCGCCGGCGGGACGGAGATGCTCTTTAATGTTGTTAAATAGTTTATTTGCTGCAAAAAACTGAGGATAACGGCAAATTATCTTCAAGTCCTTATCTGAGTTATCCGGGAAGTAAATGAAATCCTTGATAACCGCAAGCAGGCGGTCTTTACGGAATAAACCCTGCACCATTGTAATAAGCGAATTAATACCATCGAGCTCAATGTCATCGACCTCGACTTTTCTCCAGGTATAAAAGAAGTCGTAAGGGGAAAAGAATGAGCCATACTTGTTATTTGCTCCGTCACTGATTACAATAAATGCATTGTACTTGAAAATTTCCGGGATGTCTCTGCGATAGCGAACTGTGAGCTGAGTATATGCATCCATGATGGTCGTGTTTTCTTTGACTGCGCTCTTAAACTCAAGCACCACAACGGGTATACCGTTCACAAAAACGATGCCATCAGGAATGCGTCTCTGATCGTCAATTCCGTCGATTTCAAATTGATTAACAATCTTGAAAATATTGCTATCTGGATTCTCAAAGTCGATTAACTCGATAAAAATATCTTTTTGACTCCTGTCTTCACGATTAAGAGTGAATCCGCTGGAAATCATTTTATAAATAGACTTATTAGCCTCGTAAATCGTGCCTGTAGTATTCCGTAGCCGTAAAAGAATCCCATCCACCTCACTTGAGGTAATACCGTCTTTTGCGTAACGGCCATATAAATACTGCCGCAGGTCATC
>CAYXIX010000152.1:0-5484 GCA_964465405.1 uncultured Parabacteroides sp.
AAAGAAGAAAGAGGGCGAGACCGGTTGAGATTTGTTTTCTCAATCGGTCTTGTTTTTTATATGCATGTAATATTTGTTGTTTTCTGCCGTTTAAAAGATATTGATTATTTGGGAATGAAAAGTATATATGATTCGCGGCAGCGCTTGAAATATTTATTTATTGTGGTGGCTGTCTTTATCGCTATTGCATCTTTGGTCGTTTCGGATATGTTGATTAAGGGATTGGCTCAGGAGGAACGGCAGAAAATGGAGATATGGGCAGAAGCAACCCGGCTTACTGCCAGTAAAAACACAGCAGTCGACATGTCTTTGGTTTTGAAAATTCTTCAGGGCAACACAACAATTCCTGTTGTTCTGTGTAATGACCAAGACAGTATCATGTCGATGAAGAACATTGATTTGCCGGAAAAAGATGTCGAAGCCTTTAAGCGTGCTAAGGTGCAGGAGTTGAAGAGCCGGAACACGATTGTGATCGATATGGAAGATGGCACTTATCAGTATGTTTATTATGATGATTCGATTATTTTAAAACGCTTATTGATTTATCCTTACGCTCAGCTTACGGTTGTGTTCGTATTCATTTTGATCGCCTTTTTGGCATTGGCCAGTACAAAGAAGGCCGAGCAGAATAAGGTATGGGTCGGTTTGTCGAAAGAAACAGCTCACCAGTTAGGAACCCCGATTTCTTCTCTTATCGCATGGATTGAGTATTTGCGAACCAAAGAAATAGATATATCTTTGTTGGGTGAAATGGAGAAAGATGTGAAACGCTTGGAGGTGATTGCTGAACGTTTCTCTAAAATTGGTTCTAATCCGGATCCTGTGCCAGTCAATATAAACGACTCCATACAGATGGCGTTGGATTATATGAGCACACGCATCTCTTCGAAAGTCCGGATTTATACACATCTTGCTTCGGAACCGGTCTGGGTGTTGATGAATGACTCCTTGTTCGCTTGGGTAATTGAAAATCTGACAAAAAATGCGGTCGACGCGATGGAGGGACAAGGCGAAATCACGTATAAAGTGGAAGAAAAGGATAAAGTGGTTCGTATCGATATCACGGATACGGGTAAAGGTATCGCAAAATCGAAGTTTAAAACGGTCTTTAATCCCGGTTATACGACAAAGAAACGAGGCTGGGGATTAGGGTTGTCTTTGGTGAAGCGTATTATAGAGTCTTATCATGGAGGAAAGATATATGTAAAAAGTTCGGAGATTGGAAAAGGAACAACTTTCCGCATTGAACTTCGGAAATGTAACAAAACGCTTTCTTCTGATAGGCAGGGATAAAAGTAATGGATTTAATAAATAAAGAAGTAGGTATGAAAAGGATTATTATTTGTTTGTTATCTGTTTTGTTAGGGGGGATGGCTCATTTGGAAGCGCAGATTAAATTTGGTGTAAAAGGCGGATTGAACATTTCGTCCGTTCATTTGAACTCTGATATATTGGAAGCGGATAATGTGACCGGATTCCAGATCGGGCCGATGATGGAAACAATGATTCCTTTTTTCGGGCTTGGCTTTGACGCGGCTATTTTGTATGCACAAAAGGGGATGGCTTTGAATTCGGGTGAAAGTGTGAAAACGAGCTATCTGGATGTCCCGATTAACCTGAAGTGGAAATTCGGTTTACCCTTGGCCAAACTTTTTGTAGCCGCAGGGCCTTATTTTGATTTCCGGATAGGCGGTGATAAGTTTTGGGAGGTACCCGGCAGTGTTGCGGAGCAGGTGAAAGCGAAGACATTCAGCGCCGGATTGAATGTGGGGGCTGGGGCTGAATTATTCAGCCATTTGCAAGTCGGTTTTAATTACGGATGGGGATTGACAGATAATTATAGCTCAGAACAGTCGGATATAAATGCGAAGAATAGAGGCTGGTCGATTACGGCGGCGATCTTGTTTTAGCATGTTTGCCGGTTGCGATGAAATATGCAGAAGTTATACTCCCGTTATCGTTAGACAATAGTTATACCTATCGCATTCCCTCAGATTTGGAGCAGCAGGTTGCGCCCGGTTGCCGGGTGCTGGTTCATTTCGGCAAGAAGCATTATTATACGGCTATCGTGATGGCGGTAACGGACGACGCGCCGGAGGAGGGGTATGAGCTGAAAGAAATCTATGCCCTGCTCGATGCTTCTCCTATACTGCGCGACCCGCAGCTTCGCTTTTGGAAGTGGATTGCTTCTTATTATATGTGTAAGTTAGGTGATGTTTATAAAGCGGCAGTACCTTCCGGGTTGAAATTGGAGAGCGAGACGGTTGTTGTCTATAATCCCGATTATGAGGCCACAGAGGTATTACGGCCGCAAGAGCAATCCCTTTTGGATGCATTTGCCGGCTCTTTGAAATTGACGGTATCTGAATTGGAGAGGAAGAGCGGCTTGCATAATGCCGTTTCGGTCATCATGGCTTTGATGAAAAAAGGAGCGGTGGAAGTAAGCGAGCAGGTAAAGCGGAAATTTGTCCCTAAAATGCAAACGCTCATCCACCTTTCAGAGGCGTATCAATCAGAAGAAAAACTGCATGTCGCATTTGCCGAATTAAGCCGGGCGAAAAAGCAGGAACAACTGCTGCTATGCTTTCTGGAGTTGTGCGAAGCCTCGCCGTCGGGCTTGTCAGCCGGAATCCCCAAGACGGAACTGCTGGCACATGGCAATTGTTCGCCTGTAGTTTTGGACGGACTGCTGAAACGGGGTATTTTAATGTGTACGCAAAAAGAAATCGGACGCTTGCAGTTTGCCGCATCCCTCATGCAGCCCCTGCAAGCGTTGACTTCCGCACAACAGAAAGCGTGTGATGAAATCGGCGAGGTTTTTAAGCAAAAAGATATTTGTTTGTTGCGCGGCGTCACCTCCAGCGGAAAGACGGAGGTGTACATGCACCTCATCGCGGAGGTTTTGAACGCGGGACATCAGGTGCTGTATCTGTTGCCGGAGATTGCCATCACGACGCAAATCATGGACAGGCTTTCCAAGCTGTTTGGAGATAAGTTGCTGGTATATCATTCCAAGTTTTCGGATAACGAGCGCGTGGAAATCTGGAACCGTCTGCTGCAAACGGAAGGCCCCCTCCTGATTGTAGGCGTCCGTTCCTCCTTGTTCCTCCCGTTTCGCCGTTTGGGGCTGATTATTGTCGACGAAGAGCATGACCCCTCCTACAAACAGCAGGAACCCGCCCCGCGCTATCATGCCCGGAACGCCGCACTGGTCTTGGCAGCGATGCATGGCGCAAAGACCTTGTTGGGCTCGGCCACCCCCTCGTTGGATTCTTATTACAATGCGTTGGTCGGAAAATACGGGCTGGTGGAGCTGAAGGTCCGCTACGGAGAGGGACTGATGCCGGAAATCCTGCCGGTAGACATCAAAGAATTAAGGCGAAAGAAAATCATGAAGGATACCCTCTTTTCCCCTCTCTTGAAGGAGAAGATGGAAGAGGCTTTGGCGCAGCAGGAACAAGTGATTCTGTTTCAAAACCGTCGCGGATTCGCGCCGGTAATCGAGTGTCGCCACTGCGGATGGGTACCCCGTTGCGTGAATTGCGACGTGAGCCTGACCTACCATAAGTTCCGGAACGAGTTGGTCTGCCATTATTGCGGCTATCGGGTCGCGCTTCCCCGTCATTGCCCCGAATGTCGCGGGGAGGAGTTGAAGGTCATGGGGTTCGGCACGGAGAAGGTGGAAGAGGAGGTGGCGCAACTGTTCCCCGAAGCCCGCATCGCCCGGCTGGATTTCGATTCCGCCCGTACACGTTCGGCTTATGAACAGATTATCCACGATTTTGAGACAGGCAAGACGCAGGTGCTGATTGGCACGCAGATGCTGTCGAAAGGACTGGATTTCGGGCGCGTGAGCGTTGTCGGCATCCTGAATGCGGACAACCTGATGAATGTCCCCGATTTCCGTGCCTACGAACGCGCTTTCCAGTTGATGGTACAGGTCAGCGGCCGCGCAGGGCGGCGCAACAAGCGCGGAAGTGTCGTGTTGCAGACTTCTCAGCCGGAACATCCGCTGATTCGCTTGGTGCAGCAGGTCGATTACGTCGGGATGGCACGCTGGCAACTCTCCGAGCGGAATATGTTTCATTACCCGCCCTACTTTCGCCTGATATCTATCGTCTTGCGCAGCCGCAGCGACAGCGTGTTGCAGGAAATGGCTGCTCTCTATGCCGCCAAATTGCGGACTTGTTTGGGGAATCGCGTCTTGGGCCCTGTCACCCCGCCGGTAAACCGCGTGCAGACCTTTTATATCCGGCAGCTCGTCTTGAAGATAGAAACCGCCGTCGCAATCGCTCCCATCCGTAAGCTATTGGAATCTGTATCGATGGAAATGCAGCTGCAACCCTCGTTCAAGCGATTGTTGGTCTATTATGACGTAGACCCGAATTAGCGTGTTTACGGGTTTATTTTGTACTTTTGCCTGCACTGAATAGAACGAAATGATGCCTTGTATTTTGAATATTGAAACGTCAACTTCTGTCTGCTCCGTCGCGTTGGCAGCAGGCGAGGAGATTCTTTTTGAGAAGGCCGCTTTTGAAGGCCCTTCTCATGCCGCTTTATTGGGAATGTTTGTAGCGGAAGCCCTCTCTGCTTTGAAGAAAGCGGGAAGGGCGTTGGACGCGGTGGCCGTCAGCGGCGGACCGGGCTCGTACACCGGGCTGCGCATCGGCGTCTCGCTGGCGAAAGGCGTATGTTTTGGCCGGGACATCCCGCTGATTGGCATCCCGACGCTCGACTGTCTCGCAGCGGAAGCCATCCGGCTGAGTGGCGGGGCTTCGGACGGCCTTTATTGCGCCATGCTCGACGCGCGGCGGATGGAGGTCTATGCCGCCTTGTACGACAGTGCGATGCAGCCGGTTCGTCCGGTGGCTGCGGAGCTCATCGACACCTCGTCCTACGCCTCTTTCTTGGCGCAGGGGAAGGTCTATTTCTTCGGGAACGGTGCGGATAAGTGCAAGCCCCTCCTGACCGCGCCCAACGCCTGTTTCATCGACGGCGTTTCTCCTCTGGCAACGGGCATGGTGCCCCTTTCGGCGCAGGCTTTCGCCGCCCGCCGGTTTGAAAACGTCGCCTACTTCGAGCCGTTCTATCTGAAAGAGTTTCAAGCGACTGTCGCAAAGAACAAAGTGCTGGGGAAATAGGGGCGGAAGGCTCCAAATGTATCCGCCTCTTCTTTTGGCGCGAAAGAAATGATTCAAATTGAATTTTGTAATTTGCAACTGCAAATCACTTCCGCAGGCGTGCAAACCCTAATTTGCAATTGCAGGAAGCTTTCGCGGAGATGAAAAATGCAATTTGCAATTGCAGAAGGCTTCCGCGAACGTGCATAACCCGATTTGCAGTTGCAAAAGCCATTTTTCACCGTCGCGGAGGCAATTTGCAACTGCAAATCGTTGTTTTCAGGAAAGATTTCTTATCTTGCAGTCGTTTTATCGATAATTTCAAGATTATGGGAACAATAGGAAATTACACGACAGTAGATAG
>CAYXIX010000153.1:0-5465 GCA_964465405.1 uncultured Parabacteroides sp.
TAATAGGTAAATGTTCCGCGCTGCAATTTTAAAACCCATTCGCGAATCATTGCTTTGGCAGAATTAGTATGAGCCTCGGCTTGATCATTAGAGTTATAATTATGTGCTACCGATGCATTGGCTTGATATTCAATAAATCGTTCATAATTGGTCTCGCCAAAAGGCGTTTCATATACAACAAATAGCGTATTCGCAAAACGGCCCGAATCATCGTTAGACGAAGCCTTATAGGCAATCTGTTTTAATTCGCTGATTTCTTGTGTGTCTTTACCAAAGAGCAATGCAATGAATATCTCATATGCAGGACAACTCTTGCGCCCTTTCTCAATGGCATTGAGTAATATATACTCACTGCTGTCAAGTGAGTACATTTTGCGCGTGCATGGACGGGTAACCGTCGAGAAGTTAGAGCTTAGAAGTCGTTCTGCTTCGTTTCCGAAATTAATAATTTGAGAGGTGTATTTAAACTCAGTGAGCTTCAGTTCATTCTTCTTCGCTTCAATATCTTTGGTCGGAAGAGATGAGAATTGAATCGAGTACAATCCTCCCGGAGCCCGCTGAATGATGCTATTACTGTCCAGGAAGTTGAGCGCCTCTTTAAGCTTCGGTTCAATATGTGTTCCTGCAAATAGACGTGCGATGTTTTCTTCCGAGGGAGTAACCGTCACATTATTCGCTATATTATTAAGCGCATTGAGGAGCAAGATGCTTTTGAACACGGCATAACATTCAGGACCACCTTCATTCTCGACCTGCATTTTTCGTGAATTGAAGCGCTCCGTAACAGCACCGAACTTAGATACCTTCTCATTGAATTCATCGACCACAAAATCCCATAAATAGTCGGCCGTAATTACTCGGCCATCTGCATATATCGCCTCATCGTCAAAGAAGGCTCGGATTTGAGGATTAGCCCCGATAAACTCAAAAACGCTCCGAGAAGAAGATCCCGCCTCACGAGCGTAATAGGTTGCCAGATTGGCTGTGCCAGGATGCAATGGGAACAGATTATAAAGATCTCGTTTAGTCTCTTCGGGACTGGTCGAGGTGGAAATCTCGGCAAATTCTCTATAAAGCGCTTCATGCGGACTTATGAATGCGCTTCGTTTATGTTCATACACAGCATCATCGTCAATAATCCTGAATTTGCGCGACATAATCTTATATGCCGATACGGTCTCCATATTATACGACATATAATGATAACGGCCCTTGGTTTTTTCTCGTTCTTCAACTTGCAGGCTGTCCAATGCCGAAGGATGGGATATAAACAAGAAATAGGAATTATTCTTGGCCATCATCATGCGTTCACTGATACCCTGAAGCGTAACAAGAGCCGATAACCCGAATGCCGATTTGAGTACATCGGTAAACTCATCCCATACGATAAGCAAACCATCATACACTCCTTGAGCGGCTAATTTATCCTGCACCTCAAAAATCCATTTTTCAAGATCATCACTCTGCAAAGGAATCACTCGATTCTGCCGGCGAAGCGCATTTTTGATATGGCGAATTACAGATATATCATGGTCGCTCAGTTTGTCAATCAATAGCTTAGTTGAAGGCGCAAGCGCTTTGAGTTGAGCATCCCGTTCTATAACAAGAGACCAAAACTCATCATCCTTCTCTATATCTGCAATGTAATGATCAAAATCGGTTTGCACTTCAAACTCGATACCCTCGCTATTCAACGCATCTACAATATGCGTCTGCAAGACAAAAGGCAAATCTTCAGTAGCAGCCATATTGACAATACCGTAGAGGGACACCGGGAATAATCGTTTTTTGCTACGCAGGTTCAAAATGTCAGAACGAAGAAGAGCCAACGATTCGTCCCGATATTCACACTCTATATACTCTCGAATATCGTCAATCGGATCACATAACAAATGTTTGATTACGGCTCCTGCATGGCTTTTCCCACTTCCATAGGTCCCTGAAATCCAGAACGGTTTATGAAAATCGGCATTGTTGTTATACACTGAATTCACAACCTTTCTCAACACTTCATTAAACTGCTCGTTTGGAATAAAATCTCTCCAATCTCCATTCTCCGGTTGTATTTTGAATGCGATGGCAGATTCTCGAATTTCAATTAAATCAGAGTATTTGGTCTTCATTGTTTGAAATGTTCTCAGTTAGTTATTTGATTCCAATTTAAAGAAACGTATTATCTCACTCTTCATCAATTCACGAGTCTCCTTATCCTGAAGCAAGTCCCATAATGCATTGTCAAGGTAGGCGTATTCGACATTGTCTCTCATAAACTTAATGCTAGGCGTATGACTTGAGCCACAATATTTTTGACGCCACATAATATGAAAATATTCAGATGTATTTAAATGAAAAAAAGGGAGAATTATACGTGTCCTATTATGATACTCCTTACTATATTTATAATATATCTCCTCAAACTCACTATTACCCCATAAAAGTCGATTATCTACAAATATTTTTTTCTCAACAGCATCTATTAAAGATACTACAAATATCGGCTTGGCATTAGAGATCCTACCCTTATAATTCCCTCGTTGCGTAAAAATTATAAGGTCCCTATAATATTGATACGAAGCAATGATTCCCATTATAACATTTCCATCTTAAGAATCTCTATTGGCTGGATATCGTCTCTAAGAGTGATATGATCCAATCCCATATTTAACTCGGCAACTAAAACTCTATTAGTTGTAGAATTAAGGAATCGCAATTGTCGCTCGAGGGCTTCTTTAGCAATACCAAATTCTTTATAAACACCTGATTCGACATCAGGTGAATATAAATCAGACACACGCAGCATACTTATATTTTTAGTCCGCGCAAATTTATATATCGAATAGGCTATTGCTTCAGGACTGAGATCATTATAGTCGCTTCGAATGCCAGTGCTTTTATCAATCTCAGAATATTGCCCCAAAGTATTGCCTATTGGGGACTCTTTCAAGGTTCGTAATATCTGGTATACGGCATTATGTACAGTTTTACCCTTGTATGTAGGGAACTCTGTCGACAATTGTTCCTCCAGAAGTGATCTGGTGAATGGAATATTAAACTTTTGACGTACAGCAAACCACTTAGCGATAAATGAATTATACGTCAAGTTAATCCATATGATTTCCCAAGGTAAAATGGTGTTATACTCAAAAATGCTTTGCAGAGTACGGCCAAGTTCTGTCATTTTTGCTTTTGAGTCAATAATTTCAGCATCTTTCAGCCAATTTTTCAATGAAGGGACCTGATATGTCGGATTTAACCCGTGATCGCCAGTCCAAAACGCATCACCCTCAGGTAAATACATACTTATCCATTCTTCCCTTAATCCGAAATTCTTATATCGGTCAATACTTGTCTGTGCTTGCATTTTATTATTTCCGTTTGTTTGAGTCAATGAATTTGCTGCGATACATCCCTTTTCATGAAAATTCAAACATTTATGACAATGGATGCATTTTGATTTGTCAATGGTAACTTTTGGCCATACACTCAAGGCTCCAGTCGGACATTCAACTTCACATACTTCACAATGAATACAATATGCAGCTTTATACAAAGCTCGTTTTAATAAGCCTATTAGATCGCCATCATGCACATTGTGTAATGTTAAAGTCAACGAATGATTGTCCTTAAATTCAACCTCGTATTTATATATTAGCTTATTAAACTTAATTTCTCCAAAGCCGGTATTACCTTCTTGAGAGTATGTATATTCGCCTACAGTGGTAAACCATGTATCTAATGGTAAATGTGCATTATCGATGTGGGCTGAGAAGTTGCCATTGGTTTGAGAAAAAGAAACATGGACTTTTTGTGCAATCATATCACCGCTAGCTCTCCGCTTCCATCCGCCATTTTTGACATATTCGGACACATCCCTTACTCCAGCCTGTTTTGCATTAGCGATAATCCGTTGCTCAAAAGGATTGATATCGTTGTTGTAGTGAAGCTTAGCAATATGCTCATTCCATTCTGACGAGAAAGGGCACAAAAGACAACCTACGCGAGTCATTCCCTGACGATATGCGGGATTAATCGGTAACTTATGTTCAAACATGTATAGGAATACCTCTGTTGTATTCCAATACAATATCGGCCTGGCATTTATTACAGTATCATGTTTGACACCTCTACCCTCTCTACTATAGCCGGAACGCCGAGTGCTTTCTTCTGCGCGAACGCCATCAAATGTCAAAATTCGGGCTTGTTTATTTGTGCCGTCAATTTTCAGCATCCGGTAAAGAGGCGCCGTTTTCATAACGGAACAACACCAGCGATGAGTATCAGACGGCGTACCTATTTTATCCCAATAATTAATTACGCTCTCGTGATTACGGGCCACTGAGAATTTAAGCGTAGGAAACTTCTGATGATAGAACTCGATAATCTGGTCATATAGAGCAAGCGAAGGCGGCAACTCGTACCCGGTATCGGAATATATCACCTCAAAAGACTCCGGAGGGATAGCTCGAGTACATAAATCGAGGACGACCTGAGAATCTTTTCCTCCCGAGAAAGATACCAGGAACTTATCAATCCGCGTGGTCTGATAGATTTTCTTGCCCTGCTCCTGCGCAATCTCCAACGGCATGACATCAAAACTGTCACAATCCTGTTTGACAATAGCCATCCTATTTTTCGTGCGCTTTTCCTGTCTTGCAGCCAATGCTTCAAAATCCACCTGATTTGCGACAGCGTTTTCTACGGTCTTTCGCGCAGAATAATATTGCGCAAATTTATCCCGGATAAATTCTACCGCCTCGCTTTCAAGCAGAAACATCTCATTGTTGACACGCTTTAACATCTCATTGATGTCGACCGGTATGATGTTAAGCTTTTCTTGTCCCACTTGAAATGTTATAGTTGGATCATCGTATATATTGGCTCCTTTTACATCAAAAACCAATACTCCGCGATAGAAATATTGCTTATTGCATGCCCACAACAAAGGCTCCTGACAGTGAGGGTATTGCCACCCCAATTTGTCAAGCCCCAGCATATCAAGCTCCTCAAAGAAAACAGGACGAGGCGACACGGTTAAAGCGTCAGATGTGAAGTGCGATTGCATCCTCACTCCCCTGGTTTCCGTATCCCATATGATTTTGAACATATCATCTTAACGTTATCAAAGTCTGAATATCAACACCCAACAGCGTTGCAATTTGTTGAATATTCGACATGATTCTTCAATTTATGGCCATTATTTGTGCAAATATACCTTTGTTTTTAGTTCATACAAAACTCCAATTCGAGTATGCTCTTTTTCTACCCCCTACACAATCTGTCAAGTCGTTCCCTCAACAATTCGCTATATTTTTCTTTTAGCTCGGCACTTGGAAACGAGTTTTGAATGACCTCCTCAAACTTGGGCAATAGCTTGTTATACTTGTTTATCAGTCGTTCTACAATCTTGTTTTCTATACCCAAAGTGGCTGCCGATTTGATAAAATCCACTCTTTGTAAATTCTTCT
>CAYXIX010000154.1:0-5442 GCA_964465405.1 uncultured Parabacteroides sp.
GTCAATACCGGCGTCTATCCGAATAAGTTGTTCTAAAAAAACAGGGCGGGCGTGCCGGAATGTGATTTCAGCACGCCTGTTTTATAACCGGAAATCTTTACAACATTTTATTTCACCTAATCATACCCGACACAATATCTTCCAACAGAAAAGGAATCACTCCCACATACACTACACCATCCTCGTCCAACCAAAGCTTGCGGTTGCCGTCTATCACACGAGGCAGTTCTATGATACCCACATCCACTGAATATCCTCGCCGTTCCAACGTTTTGTGAGCAACAACTCTACTTATTCGTTTCTTACCATCTTTGTTTTTTATACACAGATAAAGAATTTATCCCAATGCCTCTTTGATGATTTCGCCTACTGTCGGATGCGGGAATACAATGCTTTCCATTTCGTCGACCTTCATCTGCTTCTCGATGGCCATGCCGGCAATCACAATCAGCTCCGAAGCCGGATTTCCCAGCAAGTGAGCGCCAAACAGCGTACCGTCTTCCGACAGGAGCAACTTGCAGACACCGTTCCCCTGCTCGTTCTCGGCAACAAACCGACCGGAGAAAGCCATCGGGATTTTCTTGACCGTATAGGATGTCCCTGCTGCCTGTAGTTCCTCTTCCGTCTGACCGACACCGGCGATTTCGGGATTCGTATAGACAACGCTCGGAATGGTACGATAACTCATCGGACGCTGCTTGCCCAAAAGATGGTCTACGGCCACCGATGCCTCGCCCGACGCGGTGTGCGCCAATAGAGAATAGCCCGTGATGTCGCCACAGGCATAGACATTCGGGATGGAAGTCTGCATGTATTCATTCACCTTGATGCCGTTGCGAAAGGATTCTGGAGCCAAAATTTCCAGTCCAAATCCCGTTTTTACCGGCCGCCGACCGACACTCAACAGTACCTTTTCGCCTTCAATCGTGAAGGTTTCGCCATCCTTTTCGACAGTGACCTTGCCGCCATGCAACGCCGTCACCTTATGCCCCAAGTAAAACTTGACACCCCGTTTGGCATATTCCGCCTGCAACAGTACAGACAACTCGCCATCCATCGGACCGAGAATCTTATCGAGCATCTCGACGACATGTACTTCCACTCCCATACTATTAAAGAAAGAAGCGAATTCCATCCCGATTACACCTCCGCCGATAATCACAAGAGAGACCGGCAATTCCTTTGCCTGCAACGCTTCGCGACTGGTCCAATAATCCGTTTCCGCTAATCCGGGAATGGGAGGTATGACGGTCTCCGAGCCCGTACAAAGCAACAGATGTGTCGCTTCATATTGCGTATCCGCACAAGTAATGACAATTGTTCCATCAGCCGCACGGCCTGTGATAACAGCCTCACCTGTGACCACTTCTACGCCCGCCTCTTTCATCTTCATGCGGATGCCTGCCGTCAGTTTCTTGACCACTTTGTTTTTGCGGGCAATGATTTTCGGGTAATCGAAGGCGGCATCGGACGCACTGACGGCATACTTCGAGGCGTGGCGAACCATGTCGTACACCTTCGCGGAGTAAAGCAATGTTTTCGTCGGGACGCACCCCTCGTTCAGACAGACGCCGCCCAATGCCTTTTTCTCAAAAAGAACGGTGGACAAACCACCTTTCGCCGCCCGTTCGGCAGCGGTGTAACCGGCGGGACCTCCGCCGATAATAGCTACGTCGTATTTCATTTTTCCTTCTTTGTATTTTAATTTACACTTAGAGTATCGGGGCTTTGATGCGTATCTCCGGGTTGTGCCGCCTGAGCAACTTCACAAACTCCTGCTTGTTCTCGGGCGAAATCAGCAGCCATTGGAGATTTCCTTTGTAGATAATCAGCCTGTCGAGCGACAATGCGTAGCTAGAAATGGGCATCACGGTTACCTCCACTGCTGTGATTTCCGAGATGGCAATCCGCTTCTCCGGGAAGAAACTGCAATGGGCGATCAACCAACCGTCTGCAGTCACTTTATACCACGTCGTCAGCATCATGTGAATGGAACACAACGTCATCAAAAGCAGCATAACCATTCCTCCTACATGATTGCTTTTTACAAACGCCAGCACTGTACACGCGGCCATCACCCACACAATCAGGTGATACCACCAACCGACTTTCGACTTAAAAACTCTGTCTACCATATTTCTTTTTTCTGATTTTTCGGCGCAAGTTAGCGATTTTGAAAAGAAAAAAGAAATTTCCAAACAACAAGGTAAAACGAGAACACGCAAAAATAATTAAGTGTCCCAAATCTGTCACTCAAAGAGCCAAATCTGCCATTCACGGATTTTATTCATATGTCATTAAAAAGAATCTGAAATTTGACAAAAAATTTCACATACATAATTGTATTCTGCCATGCGAAAGAAACTAAACTTAATTTGGTTGCTGCTTACGGGAACAACTACTATTCTCATCGGCACGCGAAACCATATCACACTGAGCGACGGCAAGGGTAGACGATTCCTGATTATACATTACAAATTATAATTTGCATTTTCAACATATGTATTTTAATTTAGACTGCAGACATTCGCGAGAAGCTCTGCAGTTTTTCTATTTTTTGTACATTTGCCCCCATGTAAAAGACATCTATCATGGTACACAAATTCGATTTCTTGGTGATTGGTTCCGGCATTGCCGGCATGAGCCTCGCGCTGAAGGTAGCAGACAAAGGGCAGGTCGCCATCATCTGCAAGACGGAACTGGAGGAAGCCAATACCTATTTCGCACAGGGCGGGATTGCCTCTGTCACAAACCTTGCCGTAGACAATTTCGATAAACACATCGAAGACACGATGATTGCCGGTGACTGGCTTAACGACCGGGCAGCCGTCGAGATGGTCGTCCGCAATGCCCCCAGCCAGATACAGGAATTAATCAAAAGGGGCGTACAATTTGACAAGAAAGAAAACGGCGAATTCGACCTCCATCGTGAAGGGGGGCACTCGGAATTCCGTATCCTCCACCACAAGGACAACACAGGCGCCGAGATACAGACCAACCTGATACGCGCCATCCGGCAGCACCCGAACATCACGATATTCAAACACCATTTCGCCGTCGAAATTATCACGCAACACCATCTCGGCATCATCGTCACACGCTACACGCCGGGCATCCGCTGTTTCGGCGCCTACGTACTGGACGAAGAGACGGGCCGGGTCGATACGTTCCTCTCGCGCGTCACCGTCATGGCGACGGGCGGATGCGAGGCGGTTTACCGCAACACGACAAATCCGCTGGTGGCGACGGGCGACGGCATCGCGATGGTCTACCGCGCGAAAGGGGTGGTGAAGCACATGGAGTTCATCCAGTTCCACCCGACGGCTCTGTTTCATCCCGGCGACCGCCCCTGCTTCCTCATCACCGAAGCGATGCGCGGCTACGGCGGCGTGCTCCGGACGCTGGACGGGCAGGAGTTCATGCACAAATATGACCCGCGCCTCTCGCTGGCCCCGCGCGACATCGTCGCCCGTGCCATCGACAAGGAGATAAAGCTGCGGGGCGAAGACCACGTCTATCTGGACGTCACGCACAAGGAGCCGGAGGAGACGAAACGCCACTTCCCCAATATCTACCAGCAATGTCTTTCGATTGGCATTGATATTACGAAAGATTACATCCCCGTTGCCCCGGCGGCGCATTACCTCTGCGGCGGGATTTGCGTCGACCTCAACGGGCAGTCGAGCATCCGCCGCCTTTACGCGCTCGGCGAGTGCTCCTGCACGGGGCTGCACGGCGGCAACCGTCTTGCATCCAATTCCTTGATTGAAGCCGTTGTCTATGCTGCCGCCGCCGCGCGACACATCCTTGAAACCTTCGAGCGGTATGACTTCAACACCGACATCCCCGAGTGGGACGACGCGGGGACTATCAGCAACGAAGAACGCATCCTCATCACGCAGAGTATGAAGGAGGTGAATCAAATCATGGAGTCCTACGTGGGCATTGTGCGCAGCAATACGCGCCTCACGCGGGCGTGGAATCGGCTGGACATCCTCTATGAGGAGACCGAAGCGTTGTTCAAGCGCAGCAAGGCGTCGAAAGAGCTGTGCGAACTGCGCAACATGATCAACGTGGGCTACCTGATTACCCGCCAAGCGATGGAACGCAAGGAAAGTCGAGGCCTGCACTACACCATTGACTATCCGCCGGTCGGGAAATAACAAGAAACGCCGTTTTCTATCCTTTTGTCGGATGATTTCAGTAAAATAGGTAAAGCTATCCGTAATACGGGTAGCTTTACTGCGTTTTTATCTCCCTATTTTTGTTCCCGTAAAAAATGTATTGCGATATGGAAAAGAACATGACAAGAAGATCGTGGATGAAAACATCCCTGACGGCGTTGGCTTCTGTGACCGTCGCCTCCAATCTGAAAGGAATGAGCCTGCCGTTGCGTCCGGCAACAAGCACAACGGCTTCAAAAGTCTACATGACGAAAACCATTACACCCGAAGCTTTGGTGAAAATATACGAAGCCTTGGACAGAAAAGCCTCCGGGCGCGTGGCCGTCAAAGTCAGTACGGGTGAACCGGGCGGACATAATTTCCTCCAACCCTCCCTTATAAAAGACTTGGTACAGAAAGTCAATGGAACCATTGTGGAATGCAACACGGCCTATGAAGGCCAGCGCTCTAAAACGGAAGACCATATCCAAGCGGCCAAAGAGCACGGTTTCTTCGACATTGCCGACGTGGATATCATGGATGCCGAAGGTGATTTCCAACTGCCGGTAAAAGACAAAAAACATTTACAATACAACCTTGTCGGCACACATTTGAAGAATTATGACTTCATGATTAATTTGGCGCATTTCAAAGGACATGCGATGGGAGGCTTCGGAGGTGTGCTGAAAAACCAGTCAATCGGCGTGGCTTCCGCGAATGGCAAAACATACATCCATACAGCCGGAAAGGTGTCAGATCCGGCCGAATTGTGGAATAACCTGCCCGAACAGGATGCCTTTCTCGAGTCGATGGCAGCGGCAGCCCAAAGTGTGGCAGACCACTTCGGAGACCATATTCTTTATATCAATGTGATGAATAATCTCTCCATCGACTGCGACTGCGATTCACATCCGCATGACCCGCTGCTGAAAGATATCGGTATCCTTGCCTCGACCGACCCTGTCGCTTTAGACCAAGCCTGCTTGGATTTCGTGTATGCCGTTCAACCGACAGAAGGAAATGACAATCGCCCGTTAGTAGAACGTATTGAGAAGCTACACGGTCGTCACACAGTGGATTATGCCGAGACAATCGGGTTAGGAAGCAAAAAATATGAATTGGAGACAATCGAAATATAAAATCTGACTTCAATTCTTTTTTGTGAAGTCAGCCTTGGAAAGGCATCCCGAAGCCTCCGTCATCTACATCATCTCCGACAATGCACGCTATTATCACAACAAAAAACTCAAGGAATGGGTGGACGGGACGAAAATCAGGC
>CAYXIX010000155.1:0-5379 GCA_964465405.1 uncultured Parabacteroides sp.
TTCCATTCCGCCCCATCCTTCGTGTCTTTGATTTCGAAGCCAAGTGCCGTAAGCTCGTTTCGGATGCGGTCTGAGGTCGCCCAATCCTTGTTTGCTTTAGCCTGCTGGCGGATGGCAAGCAACAGGTCGATGGCTTTGCCAAAGGCTTCATATCGGCCCGCATCGGCAGACATCGCATCGTCTTTCATGCCGAGAATGCAGAAGAGGAAGAGATGGAAGACGTTTTGCAGCTCCTTCAAATCTTCGGCAGAGAGTGTGGCGTGACCGTCTTTGACGGAGTTGATGACACGGACTGCATCGAAAAGATGTGCGATGACGATGGGCGAGTTCAGGTCGTCGTTCATCGCCTCGTAACATTTGCGGCGCAAGTCTTTGACATCCACAGACGATGTGGCCGAAGGTTTTAATTTCAGCAAGTGGTTATAAGCGTCCATCAGGCGGGAAAGTCCTTTTTCGGCCGCTTGCAGAGCCTCGTTGCTGAAGTCGACCGTACTGCGGTAATGTGCCTGTAGGATGAAGAAACGGATGGTCATCGGCGAATAGGGCTGGCTCAAAAGCGGATTGCTGCCGGTGAAGAATTCATCCAACGTGATGAAGTTACCGAGCGCCTTGCCCATTTTCTGCCCATTGACGGTAATCATATTATTATGCATCCAATAGTGCACCATTTCGTCTCCTTGCGAAGCCACAGCTTGTGCGATTTCACACTCGTGATGCGGGAAAACCAAGTCCATGCCGCCACCGTGTATGTCGAAGTGAGCACCGAGATACTTGCGCCCCATCGCTGTGCATTCGCAATGCCATCCGGGAAAACCGTCGCTCCAAGGCGAAGGCCAGCGCATGATATGTTCGGGTTGTGCCTTTTTCCAAAGGGCAAAATCAATGGGATTATGCTTCTCCTCCTGTCCGTCGAGTGCGCGAGTCGTATTCAGCAGGTCGTCGATGTTGCGGCCGGAGAGCGTTCCATAAGGATGTGTCCGGTTATATTTTGCCACGTCGAAATAGACGGAACCTTCGCTTTCGTATGCATATCCGTTGGCAAGTATCTGCTTGACCAGCTCAATCTGTTCGATGATGTGTCCGCTGGCATGCGGCTCGATGCTGGGCGGAAGGACATTCAACGCCTCCATCGCATGATGATAGCGGACGAGATAGTGTTGCACGACCTCCATCGGCTCGAGCTGTTCGAGGCGGGCTTTCTTCGCAATTTTGTCTTCGCCCTCGTCTGCATCATGCTCAAGATGTCCGACGTCTGTGATGTTGCGCACGTAACGAACCTTGTATCCTAAATGGGTCAGATAACGGAACAGCAGGTCGAATGTGATAGCGGGACGGGCATGTCCCAAATGGGCGTCGCCGTAAACCGTAGGGCCGCAGACATACATGCCGACGTGTGGCGCGTGAAGCGGAACGAACGGCTCCTTTTTTCGTGTAAGTGTGTTGTAAATATTGAATGGATGTTCCATGCGGATTTATTTTAAGTGAGACAAAGATACGGATAATCCTTGATAATGTGGCAACTTTGGGGCAGAACTAAAAAAGAATCTTCGCTCTCTGAATAACGTCGCCAAACTGTTTTGATGCTGTTTTTTGAGCCGGAAACTGTCGTCAAACAATTTTGATTCCGCTTTTCTGGCTAAAAAAATGGAATCAAAATTGTTTGACGGCGGTTTTTCAGGTAAAAAATGGAATCCGACAAGTCGGATTTTGCTTCCGGGTACAAAAAAATGCTTTCCTCACTGTTTTGCTCCCACTTTGGGGAGGAGAAACGGCTGTCAAAACATTTTGCTCTCGTTTTTTGAGGGGAAAAACGCTTTCCCACGTTTAAAATCCGGATTTATGTGCACTTTATGTGAAATTGAATCTGTTTGCCCCGAATCTTGCAAGTATCTTTTTGTCATAATAAAAAAACGATTATCTTTGCAGCCCGAATTGATATGTGAAATAAGAATAACAAAAAATAGAATAGCAAGATGAAAAGAACATTTCAACCCTCTAACCGGAAAAGAAAAAACAAACATGGTTTCCGTTCGAGAATGGCAACGGCCAACGGACGCCGGGTATTGGCTGCGCGTCGGGCGAAAGGAAGAAACAAATTAACGGTTTCTGATGAATACACCGGATAATTATTCGGTTTGAAGATTTTTTCAAAGAAAGTAAAGGCATTTGCTAAAAAGCCTTTACTTTCTTTGTTTTGATGGCTATGTTGTTTATTTTTGAAACGCTATAATGCAAAATGAGATATGAAAGACTTATTGGTGAAGATGGTAAAAAATCCGTATGTCTTAAATTTATTGCTGGCTGTGATTATCGTATGCTCTTTAATCTATGGGACATTGAAATGGCTGGATGTATACACGCGGCATAATGAGGCTGTGATAGTGCCGGACGTGAAAGGGCTGAATATGGAAGAAGCGGATGTGTTTTTTGAAAATAGCAACTTGCGTTATAACGTGATTGATTCTGTTTTTTCTAAGGATGTGAGACCGGGAGCGATTGTTGAACTGATTCCGGAAGTCGGTTCGAAAGTGAAAAAAGGGCGTATCGTGTTTGTGACGGTGAATGCGCTTACTTCGCAAATGGCGGTGATCCCGGAAGTGGAAGATTTGTCGTTTCGGCAAGCGTATGCGATTCTTCGGGCGCGCGGATTCAACCGGATAGAAGTCGAATATGTACCGGGAGATTATAAAGACTTGGCTTTGGGCGTGGAATTGCATGGGCGCCTTTTAGAAAAAGGAGAACATGTGCCGCTTACTGCGCCTTTGGTTTTGAATGTAAGTAGCGGGGAAGCAAAAATGTCTGCCGCCGACTCGTTGAATATCCCCAGTGACAGTGTCCCGGTGGAATCGTTAGACAGTGATGTGGAAAAGTGGTTTTAGCTATGGATGAGTTTTGGGATGAAATAGAAGATGATGACGACGAACAGCAGGTAGACGATTTGTTGCAACCTGAAGAGGGAGAAGACGCCGTCCCTCAACTGTATGAGCGTTTCCGTTTTGTGGCAGATCGGGGACAGTCGCTGCTGCGTGTCGATAAGTTTTTGGTTGACCGGATGACCGGCGCGACACGAAACCGGATTCAGGCAGCTGTCGAAGCGGGCTATGTGTTGGCTAACGGGAAGCCTGTGAAAAGCAATTATCGTGTGAAGCCGGAGGATGTCGTGACGATTATGATGACACGTCCTCCGCGAACGTTTGAAATCCATCCTGAAAATATACCCATCAAGATTGTGTATGAAGATAATGACTTGCTGGTGGTCGATAAACCGGCCGGACTGGTGGTTCATCCGGGACATGGAAATTATTCGGGGACGTTGGTGAATGCGCTGGCGTGGTATTTGAAGGATGACCCGACATACGACCCTAACGACCCGGCTTTGGGTCTTGTGCACCGCATCGACAAAGACACGTCGGGGCTACTGGTCGTCGCAAAACGGCCGGAAGCCAAAGCGCATCTCAGTTTGCAGTTTTATCATAAAACGACCAAACGGGAATATCGCGCATTGGTCTGGGGCATCGTGAAGGATGACGAGGGACGGATTGAAGGCAACATCGGGCGGAACCCGCGCGACCGGATGCAGATGACTGTCTTTCCGGAGGGTGATCAGGGGAAAACGGCCGTTACGCATTATTCCGTTTTGGAACGTTTGGGGTATGTGACGTTGGTCAAATGCCGCCTCGAAACCGGGCGGACGCATCAAATCAGGGTACACATGAAATATATCGGGCATACGTTGTTCAGCGACGAACGGTATGGCGGAAACCAGATATTGAAAGGAACGACGACGGCTAAATACAAGCAATTTGTAGAGAATTGTTTTGCTCTATGCCCGCGGCAGGCGCTTCATGCCAAGACGTTGGGATTTGTGCATCCAAGAACAGGCGAAGAGATGTTTTTCGATTCTGAAATCCCGGAAGATATGACAACGTTGACTAATAAATGGCGTGCGTATGCAGAGACGAAAGAGTTGTAAGTTTAATTCAGATGGCTGCCTTCGATGAGCAGGGGTTGGCCATTGTCAAATATAAAGATATGGAGGTTCCAATTAATTTTGACGAGATTCGTCCACTGAATAATGATGAGGTGAAAGATGCAATCGAGTCTTTAATTGCTAATAAGGATTTTGAACGCGCTTTCCGGTATATCAAACCGGATGTAGACTGGAAAGCCTTTTCTGAAACCATGCGATCTTTCAAAACGAAAGATGATTTTAAATTGCATTTGGGCTATGAGGCTGTTATGACAGTCGCCCGAAAAACCACTTTTTCGCTGACGGTTTCCGGGCGAAGCCGTTTGCCGAAAGATAAAAAAACTTGTACATTCATATCCAATCATCGTGATATTGTTTTGGATGCGTCGTTTCTGAATGTGATGTTGGTGGATGTCGGGTACGGAATGACACAAATAGCGATTGGTGATAATTTGTTAATCCGGTCATGGATAGAGACGTTGGTCCGGTTGAATAATAGTTTTATCGTGAAGCGTAACGTACCTGTGCGTCAGATGTTGGAGGTCAGCAAAGTCCTTTCGGCTTATATCCGCCATACGATTGTGGATACCAAAGAGTCTATTTGGATTGCGCAGCGCGAAGGACGTGCCAAAGATTCGGATGACCGCACGCAACCGAGCATTTTGAAGATGCTGAATATGAGTGGAAAGAAAGATATCCTTTCCAATTTGATGGAGTTGAATATCTTCCCGGTCGCGATTTCATACGAGTTCGACCCTTGCGATTACCTGAAAGCAAAAGAGTTCCAGCAGAAGCGGGATGATCCGAATTTCGTCAAAAGCCAGCGGGACGATTTGTTGAGTATGGAAACTGGAATCTTGGGTAACAAGGGGCGTGTCCACTTCTCTTTGGCCTCTCCCATCAACGACCAGTTGGCACAGTTAGACCCGAATTTGGATAAGAATGAGCTGATAAACCTTGTGGCAGGAATTATCGACAGGGAAATCTATAAGCATTATCGTTTCTATCCTTGCAATTATGTGGCGTATGATATGTTAATGAATACGCGCCGTTTCAGCGATCATTATGGCTTAAACGAAAAAAAACAGTTTGAAGCCTATCTGCAAGGGCAATTGGATAAAATCGTGTTACCGAATAAGGACGAAATTTTCCTGCGGACGAAGATACTGGAGATGTACACGAATCCGCTGAAGAACCGGTTGGCAATAGGTGATTTAGAATGTAAATAGCACTGAAGAAATTAGGGGGACGCAGACTGATATTAAAAGACCTCTGCAAAACTACTCCAATAACAGACGTCAACTGGCAAACTGATAATCAGTATATGATATTTTGTAATTTGGATGCAAAATGGACTTTTGCAGAGGTCTCATTAAGGGAAAACTATGTGCAGACAAGGGATATATCGG
>CAYXIX010000156.1:0-5370 GCA_964465405.1 uncultured Parabacteroides sp.
TCCCTTGATATTTTCAGACGTGGCACACCGCGTCTCTACAAACGTTCGGTGAAAAGGGGGCTATTCCTCAAACAGCTTCATCTGTCCTGTAATTTCGTCTATGATGTCCGAATGGCTTTGTTCGGCCGGGACATCCGCGTCGGGTTCTTCTGTTTCGGCAGCCGTGTCTTCCTGTTCCGGTGCAGACGGGGCGATGCGGGTCGGCTCCAGCTCATTGACCGTTTCTATCTCGAAGGTCGAAAGGCGTTTTCCTCTTGCTTTAAAACCTTTCACACCGACAAATTCTTCGGCATCCACCACCAACGGTTCGCGAAAGGCGTCGTGCCCGCCAAACACCACTTCGATGCGCGGATAGGCTTCGTCTGTCAGCAACAGCAACCGGCTCTTCGGATTCTCGCCTACAAAGTTCTGCCTTTTATTTCCGGCTTCCAGTTGGAAACGTTTCAGATAGCCATATTTCTGGTCTGCGTCATAAAGAGCGGCCGTCCAGACCTTATGGGAATCAAACTTTTCAATAATCAGGATATTGGATTCATAGTGGTTGCTCAAATCGAAGTTCGTTGTATAGAAATCCCCGTTTTGCAGAATCACTACAATCAAGTCCTTACTTTGGAATTCGCCCAGCTCTTCGCCTCGCCCGTCATAATTCAAACGCAGCACGTCCCGGTCGAACCAAACCATTCGTCCGCCTAACGTAGAACTTCCTTTCTGCTTCAACGTTATCTTATGAATATCTGCTTTTGTCAAAATATTTCCCATCGAACTGCGTCCCTTGATGGCTATTGCACTGAAATCATTCTCAAAAATCAATAGCTTTTGGCGGGGCTTGGGCTTTAAAATAATCTTGACGGTTTCTGCTTCACCATTTGGATTGGCACTAAAATAGAGGATGCGCGAGCCCTCTGTACCTTTTGTCACCGTATATTCTTTGTCGCGCGTCACGCCTGTCACAGCAAAGCGCTTGATATAATTGTATCCGGCTTTTCCGTCCCGGTAAATCACATTATAAATTGTCCGGTTGTCGTTCCGCTTGAACACGTTCAGATAGAGGATGTCTTTCCCGACAAACATCTTCTCGCTCACCTTCACAACCTTATAAGTCCCGTTCCGGTAGAAGATAATAATGTCGTCTATATCCGAGCAGTTGCACACGTATTCGTCTTTCTTCAAGCCGGTACCGATGAATCCGTCTGCCCGGTTGATGTAGAGCTTTTCATTGGCTTCGACGACCTTCGTCGCCTCTATCGTGTCAAAATTCCGGATTCTGGTCAAACGCGGATAGCGTTTGCCATACTTTTCTTTCAACATCAAAAACCAATGAATCGTGTAGTCCACAATGTGGGTCAGGTGGTCAACTATCCGGGCGATCTCCTCTTTATATTGGGCAATGAGCGCATTACTTTTATCCGAATTGAATTTCAAGATGCGTCCCATTTTGATTTCCATCAGCCTTAAGATGTCATCGCGCGTCACGCTACGGATAAAATGCGGTTTGAAAGGCTCTAGCCGTTTGTCGATATGGGTAACAGCTTCATCCATGTCTTTTGCCTCCTCAAATTCTTTGTCTTTATAGACGCGTTCTTCAATAAAGATTTTCTCCAAAGAGGCAAAAAAGAGCAGTTCCTCCAATTCGCCCTTTTGGATTTCCAGTTCCATGCGGAGCAGGCGCAATGTTTCGTTTGTCGCATGTTTCAACACCTCGCTCACCGTCATGAAATGAGGTTTGTTATCCATGATGACGCAGCAGTTCGGAGAGATACTGACCTCGCAGTCGGTGAAGGCATAGAGTGCGTCTATCGTCTTGTCTGACGATACGCCCGGCGCCAGATGAACCAGAATCTCCACATTCCGGGCCGTGTTATCATCGACTTTCTTTATCTTGATTTTTCCTTTGTCATTGGCTTTTAATATCGAGTCAATCAATGTAGACGTTGTCTTCCCGTAAGGAATCTCACTGATGACGAGCGTTTTGTTGTCCTGCTTAGTAATCTTGGCGCGCACCTTCACCGAGCCGCCCCGTTCGCCGTCGTTGTATTTCGAGACATCGATGTACCCGCCTGTCTGGAAGTCGGGATAAAGCGCGAAATCTTCTCCTTTCAGGTAAGCGACGGAGGCATCCAACAGTTCATTAAAATTATGAGGTAGAATCTTGGAGGAAAGCCCCACCGCGATGCCTTCCACCCCTTGTGCCAGCAGCAACGGGAATTTGACCGGGAGCGTCACCGGTTCGCGGTTCCGTCCGTCATAGGAGAGTTGCCAAACGGTCGTTTTGGGGTTAAAAACCGTTTCCAGCGCAAACTTAGACAGACGCGCCTCAATGTAACGGGGGGCAGCCGCGCTGTCGCCTGTCAGGATGTTTCCCCAGTTTCCTTGACAATCAATCAGCAAATCTTTTTGTCCCAGTTGCACCAATGCGTCACCAATCGATGCGTCGCCATGCGGATGAAACTGCATGGTATGGCCCACAATATTCGCCACTTTGTTGTAACGGCCGTCGTCCAGCCGTTTCATCGAGTGCAGGATGCGTCGCTGGACGGGTTTCAGACCGTCGTTGATATGCGGGACGGCACGCTCCAGAATCACATAAGAGGCATAATCCAGAAACCAGTGTTGATACATGCCGGAAAGGTGATAGGAAATCCGGCTTTCCGCTTTTTCCGGAACTTTATAAGCCAAATGCCTCGCTTCCTCACCTGCTCCAACAGCATCCGTTTCCGCATCGATTGGCTGTTGTTCTTCCGTTTTTTTTATGTTTGCACTATTGTCCTGTGCTATCCTATTCTCTGGTCTCATACTCTATCTGTTTCTCCCAATTCTTCACATATTCCAAGCCTAAAAGCTATCGCTAACAAGCCTTAACAGGCTGTAAATATACAGAATATTATCGAATTAGGCAAAAACATCCTACGGGCAAGCGGCCCCATGCAACAGCAAACACACCTTATGCCGGCGTATCTGCATGTGTTTTGGCAGGCTGCTGTTGTTCATGCTCATAGCTCTCTACAATCCGGTTGATGTTAAACGTGCTCAACCCGCTATAACGGTCGTCAACATCTGCCAACAACGAATCAGCGTCTTTTTCTGCAATCAAGCCATCTGCCAGTAATTGATTGACCGTCCGACGTTCGTTGCTCAATAACATGCGAATAGCCTTTCGCGTCAATGCACACCGATAAGAAATCGGAGATTCCTTTTTCAATTTTTCCAGACATCCTGCTATCCGGGTTATATTTTGTTCCAGCTCTTTCGACAAGCCATCCAAACTCTGCTGCTTTTCTGCCACAACGACACCCGTATCCACCAATTCAGCCAAGACTTTTTGCGACTCTCTTTGCGTGATGACAAAGCCACGTCCCAAATCGTATGCATTAATCACCCATTCATGGAAATAGCGGTCTAACCATGATTTCAAATAAGGAATCCGCTTCAACCCTTGCCGGTAAAGCGGCTCATTGTAATAACTGAATATCGACTTCCGGACGGAAAGCGGCATCTTTCCATCATGGTCATATTGTTCGTCCAACGAAACAGACAGCCGCCTGAACGTATTAGGCGAAATTGTTCCTTCGGCATACATCTTCCGGGTTAATTGCTTTTCTTTATCCAAGATACGCAAGCGAATGTCGGCCAGTATGTCTTGTGTACGGACAGAGTGATCGGGTTCTTCTTCCGCCTTCGGGAGAAAACGTTCTACAATATACCAGTTTGCATCCGTCAAAGCATCCCGCTTCTGCAGCCTTTCATAATACTTCTCCGAGTCTTCACGCACGTGCTCACGAATCGAATAATCCAATAAGACTTTGGCCGATGGGACTTTCACCAGACCCAACTTATTCAATAGCCAACGGGTAGAGGTGGCATTGATTGTCAACGTCAGCGTCACAATACCTGCCGTAAAAAACAATACTTGGCTCCTGACGTCCTCCGGTATCTCTAATGTATAAGAGACCATCAACGCCAGTGTCAATCCCAGTGCGCCGCGTAAACCACCCCACGTCAGAATCACCGACTCGCGGAAAGAGAGACCGTATCCGCACCGTTTCATCACAGGATACAGAATCGCAATCATAACCGCGCGAATCACATTAATACCGATATAAATCAGGAACAAAGCAGCCAAATTGGCCCAAGAGAAATCGACCTTCAGCGCAATCACAATTCCTACAATTATAAATATCAACGTATTCGCTATGTAAGCTGTCAATTCCCAAAATTCGTCCATAAACCGATTTACGCCTGTCTTCAATTTCGGTTTTCCCACATACGAGATAGTAAGCCCGAATGCGACCAAAGCGATTACACCCGAGATAGCCAACGTCCCTTGTGCAAAGAAAAAGGTCACATAAGCGGCCATGATAATCACACTGTTCTGCACCAAAGCGTCTCCTTCTACTTTCTGGATAAACCAAATCGTGATTCGTGCCAACAACAATCCCAACAAGACACTCCCAATTATCACCGCAAAAAACTCTACAAACGGATTCTCCGGTGCATGGACAGAAGTCGAATAAACGCCAAAAAAGAGCATAAACAGCACAATGCCGGTTCCATCATTCAACATCGACTCTGCATCTACCAATGTAGAAAAACGCTTGCTTGTCCCCAACTCACGCAAAAGCGCAACCACAGCGACCGGGTCTGTCGCACTAATCAATGCGCCGAACATCAGTGCAAACGACCAGTTCCACTCTTCAAAACCGGGAATTACTCCTGCGATTCCCATCACAAGTGCTCCCGTCAGGAACATGGCAATCACCATGCCCGGAGCGGCTAATAACGATGCATTAGTCAATGTCTTTTTGAAGATATGCAAATTCAGTTCATACGCAGCATCAAAAATCAAAAGAGGAAGAAAAATATACAAAATCAAGTCGGGATTCATATTCCCAACAGCATCAATCGAAGTTTTTAATATAGGTATATCGCCTAACAAATTCACACGGTCTAATATTCCTATACCGATGCCTAAACAAAATAATCCCACCGTATAAGGGAAACTGCTTCTTTTCAGCATATACTTCATTACTGCACCCGCCAACAAACAAAATACCACAAAAATCAAGGGTGCCAATAATCCTTCTGTTTCCATATCCTTCCTGTTATAATTTCACAAAATGAGGTCGCAAATGTAGCAAATAATCCATCACAATATACATTTTATTATCAAACAAAGAGGCTGTTTCAAAATGAACTTGGGATAGCCTCTGTTGTTTCATTTCAGATTGAAGTCATTTGGATTTTCCTCAAAAAAGGGAATTACAAGTTTCCTCTTGAAGATTTCATCGTTTCGAACTGTTTTTCCCCTCAGAAATCTCCTAAGAGGCTACTTTTGCAAGATTATGTGCTATGGCCGGCAGGCCGAACTCAATT
>CAYXIX010000157.1:0-5352 GCA_964465405.1 uncultured Parabacteroides sp.
CTGTAGTAGAGCCAATTTTAAAAGCTGCGGGAGAAAAGCATGTCGGCTCTACTTTAAAATATATGGAAACAGATAGTTGGGAATGTGGAGGTATGAATTGGACTGATTCATTTGCAGACGATTTTCGTTCTTATTGTAATTACGACTTAAAACAATATTTACCGATTATAGCTGGACATGTTGTGAAAGATATCGAAACATCTAATGCGTTTTTAGCTGATTTTCGAAAAACAATTGCACATTTGGTTGCAGTGAATCATTATGGACGTTTTGCGGAATATGCACATCAGTATAATATGGGAATTCAGCCTGAATCGGCAGGTCCTCATGCAGGTCCTTTAGATGGGATTAAAAATTATGGATTTAGTGATATTATGATGAGTGAATTTTGGTCTCCTTCTCCACATCGTCCTCGTCCGCAGGATCGTTTTTTTATCAAACAAGCTTCATCTGCGGCTCATCTGTATGGGAGGAAAATAGTAGGTGCCGAATCTTTTACAACGATTGGCCCGCATTGGAATGACGAGTTATGGCATGATCAGAAATCGGCATTTGACCATGAAGTTTGTGCCGGTTTAAACCGAGTTTATTTTCATACTTTTACTAGCTCTCCTGCATCACAAGGAATGCCTGGACAAGAATATTTTGCAGGAACGCACGTAAATCCGCGTGTGACATGGTGGGATAAATCAGCTCCATTTATTGATTATTTGCATCGTGTACAGATGCCTATACAAGAAGGAACGTTTGTGGCTGATGTACTTTATTATTATGGAGATCATGTTCCGAATGTATATCCATTTAAACATGCGGATATGCCGGGTGCTATGTTCGGATTTGATTACGATGTAACGGATGAGAATATTTTATTACAATTAAAAGTGGAAGGAAATGAAATCGTTACGCCTAGTGGTTTAAGATATAAAGTCCTTGTTTTACCAGATCATCGAGTATTGTCATTATCTGTTTTGAAAAAAGTAGAACAATTGGTTCGAGATGGAGCATCTGTTCTTGGTTTTAAACCATTAAAAGCGGTTTCGTTGGTTGGTGGTGAAAGTGGGAAAAAAGAATTCAGGAAATTGGCAGATCAAATTTGGGGAACTTCTTCTGAAGCAAAAGGATATAATCAATACGGAAAAGGTACAGTTTTATGGGGTATAGATGCGAAGAATTATCTTCTTTCTCAAAACATACAAGTAGATTTTTTGATAGAAGGGAATGATAGTAAAACGGATTTCGATTATATACATTATACAATAGGTAATTGTCATATTTATTTTGTAAGTAATCAGACAGAGGAACGACAAAGAGTTCGGGCTAGTTTTCGAATAACGGGTTTACAACCTGAATTGTGGGATGCCCTTTCAGGAGAACAGCGTAGAGCAGAAGCTTTTATTCAGAAAAACAGTCGGACAATAGTCCCTTTAACTTTAGAACCATATGGTTCTATCTTTGTAGTGTTTTATGAAAAGATAGGTAAAGATAAACAAGGAACTCAAACATATAATGATTTTAATTATGAAGAGGTTCAAACTATAAGCGGGAGTTGGACTGTTTATTTTGACCCAAAGTGGGGAGGACCAGCTTCGGTCGTTTTTCCGGAATTAATGGATTGGACAAAGCATCCTGATAAAGGTGTCAAGTATTATTCGGGAACAGCAGTGTATAATAAGCAATTTGTTACATCGTTTGAAAAATCTGCTACCAAACGTTATTTTTTACAGTTAGAAAATGTGAAGGATGTTGGAATCGCTTCAATCCGATTGAATGGAAAGGATGTAGGAATTGTTTGGACTAAACCATTTCGTATAGATATAACTGATGAATTGAAGAATGGAGAGAATGAATTGGTTGTAGAAGTGACAAATTCTTGGTTTAATCGCGTTGCGGGAGATGAAATGGCTATTGGTCCACAAAAATATACACAGACGAATATTGTTTTGGGAAATGACTTTAGGGGGAATGCAATTTCAGAAATACAGCTGGAACCTTCTGGACTATTGGGGCCTGTAACGATACAAACAGCCGAAATATCTGTAAATGAATATTAAGTATTTTTCCTAGCGACTATACAATCGCTAGGAAAATTTTCAAAATTTGTTTGGTGGATAAAATGATTATGAATCGGGAAGTATTATTTATGGTAATGAGCTTATTGTCATGTGCAATAGCAGTAGCAACAGATGGTAATATTAACCAGAAAGTGTTGGTCTCACGTCATAATATAACGCAAGTAAAGGTAGATAAATTATCTCCTTTGTCCATTGGGAATGGACATTTTTGTTATACGGCAGATATAACAGGTATGCAGACATTCCCAGAGTTGTATAGAGATGGGATTCCATTGTCTACAATGTCAGAATGGGGATGGCATAGTTTTCCTAATGTTGAAAGGTATCAATTATCGGATGTATTTAAGTATGTAAATACTTATGGAGAGAAAGTGCCTTACCCTATCGGATCTTCGGCCGGATATGAATATCTTCGTGCTAATCCTCACCAAATGGGGTTAGCATTGATTGGACTCTGTCGGGGGGGAGGAGATTCTTTATTATTTTGTGAATTGAGTGAAATGTCGCAGCAATTGAATGTATGGGAAGGTGTATTGAATAGTCAATTTAAAGTATCAGGTTCAGCGGTAGAGATTACAACTCTTTGTCATCCGGAACGAGATGAGTTAGTTTATCGATTGCAGTCTCCATTATTTGCTGAAAGAAGGTTAGGTATACGGATTGCTTTCCCATTTCCGAGTGTCGCTTTTGGAAAAGAACCTGCAGTATGGAATAAAGTAGAAGGACATCATACTGAAATTATGCAAAATGGGCAGAACAAATGGTTAATAAAACACCAAATCAATGATTTTGTATATTATTGTCATTTACAAACCTCTGTAGAAGCAAGGTTAGAAAAAGGCCGCTGTCATGATTATTTTTTGTATCCTTTGTCAAACGATCATGATTTTACTTTGTTTGTTGAGTTTGTTCAAGATCAAAATAGTATAAGTGACAAGGAAGATTATACAATGGTTGTTCGGAAGAATCGATTAGCTTGGGAAACTTTTTGGAAAAGTGGAGGAGCGGTAGATTTATCTGGTAGTAAAGATCCTAGATGGAAAGAATTGGAACGTCGGATTATTCTATCTCAATATTTAACAGCGATTCAGTCTCGGCAACAATATCCTCCACAAGAAACGGGATTAACATGTAATAGTTGGTATGGTAAGTTTCATTTAGAAATGCACTGGTGGCATTCTGTTCATTTTGCTTTATGGGGTCGGTCTGTTTATTTAGAAAATACCTTAGGATGGTATAAAAATATTCAAGATGTTGCGAGGGCTTATACGATTCAACAGGGTTATAAGGGAATTCGATGGCCTAAAATGGTTGGTCCAAATGGGATTGAGTCTCCATCTTCAATTGGTCCTTTGTTGATTTGGCAACAACCTCATTTTATTTATTATGCAGAACTGCTATATAGAGAAAAAAAATCAAGTGAGGTGTTAGAACAGTATAGTGATTTGATAGAAGCAACAGCTGAGTTTATGTATGATTATGCACATTGGGATACAGTTCGGAAATGTTACGTATTGGGACCTCCGCTTATTTCTGCTCGTGAAGGGAACAACTTGACTTTCACCCAAAATATCAATCCTACTTTTGAATTGGCCTATTGGAGTTGGGGATTAAAAAAAGCGAATGATTGGCGAGAGAGGATGGGACGGGAACGACATAAGAAATGGGATCTGATGGCTGATTTGATGGCCTCTTGGCCTATTGTAAACCAAGTATATGTGGAAGCAGAGGCTGTTTTAGAAAAAGACGGAGGGCATCCGACACAATTGGCTGCTTTCGGTTTCTTGCCCACATCTTCTTCTTTAGATTCTGCGATTATGAGGAAGACATTACGATTTGTTTTAGATAAGTGGGATTGGAATCGTGATACATGGGGATGGGATTTCCCTTTGATTGCAATGACTGCAGTTCGGTTGAATGAACCTGAATGGGCTTTAGAGGCATTGTTTAAAGATGTCCCTAAAAATACGTATTTAATAAATGGACACAATTATCAACGGGATGATCTCCCTCTTTATTTGCCTGGTAACGGAGGCCTACTCGCTGTTATTGCAATGATGTGTGCGGGTTGGGATGGATGCACTGTAGAGAATCCTGGATTCCCCAAAAATGGACAATGGAGTGTAAGATGGGAAGGCTTGAAACCTGTGTTTTGAAATCGTTCTTAATAGATTTAATATTTTCGAATGTATAAAAAATACAAATATGAGGATTGGGATAAATGCTGTTAGAGGGCTGTTTATGAATCGCTTTCGTGTGAGTTATTAGTGGAGTGTGGTGGTTAAATAGTCTTTTTTGCCACCTTTGGTTTAGAAAAAAGTTAAAAGCAGGTATTTTCTCCCCGTTCCAATTTCTGACAGTATAATTTATTAATTTTTAAATTGTCAGAGATATGGTATATGGTTACGTAAGAGTTAGTACTGATAAGCAGAGTACTGAAAATCAGCGTTTTGAAATTGAGAATTATTCGAAGGAGAAAGGTCTTAAGATTGGACGTTGGGTGGATGAAACGATTAGTGGAACGACGAATGTGTCTGAACGTCAGCTTGGGTGTTTGTTGAAGCAGGCCAGGAAGGGGGATGTGTTGATAATTACGGAGTTGTCTCGATTGGGACGTAATCTGATGGAGGTGATGAGTTTCCTTCATCAGTGTATGGAGAAGGAGGTATTGGTATTGACCGTCAAGGAGCATTATGAGTTGGGGAATAATATCAATAGCAAAATTTTGGCTTTCGCATTTAGTTTAAGTGCTGAAATTGAACGGAATCTGATATCGCAACGTACACGTGAGGCGCTTGCCCGGAAAAAGGTGGAGGGGGTTAAATTAGGGCGTCCGAAAGGGGTAAGCGCAGGACAAATCAAACTGTCGGGAAAGGAAGAAGTCATACGTCAGATGATCGGGGAGAAGTGTTCGATGAATGAGATTGCTGCCACTTTTGAAGTGAACCGGCAGACATTGCGCGAGTATCTTAGGCTTGTTTATCCGGATTGGCGAAAGCATCGGTATTTTAAACGGTATTGTGAATGAGTCGTGCGTATTGCCCCTATGGGGTATTGAACCGGGTGTATAGATAATCGGTTTATTTATATAGGATAATGAATAGTACGTATATGTGACGTGTGCGTATAAGGGGGAGGTATGCGTTTTTGTGTCATAAAACGAAATTATACTCAGCGGGGCGGGTGGGATACTCGGTGGCTAAATGAATTTATAATAAGAGTAAGTTTTTTGTACATTTGTGTGAAAATATATAGGATAGAGAGAATTCGCGATGGAGAT
>CAYXIX010000158.1:0-5232 GCA_964465405.1 uncultured Parabacteroides sp.
AATACTGTTGGAGGATTTCTTGCATGCGTGGAGATATTTCATCCGTATCGTCCGCTTCACGCCGCAGTTGCCAAAGTTCGCGTTTCAACTGCTCAATTTTATCGGCATAGGCCGGCGAATGGTAAAGATTATGGTTCTCCTGCGGGTCGACCATCAGATCATGGAACTCCCATACAGGTGCCGTCGGTTCTTTTTCCGACCCCGTAGCGTTCAAAGGGTCACCATACAGGAACATCAGTTTATAACGATGCGTGCGAATTCCCAAATGAGCCGGACGAATCGCATGATGCGTCCAATAACGATAATACATGGATTGCCTCCAATCACGTGGCGTCTCTCCCCTCAAATTAGAGCGGAAACTACGTCCGTCACTCAAAGCAGGGGGCTGCACACCCGCATAGTCGGCAAGTGTTGCCGCAAAATCGATATTCAAAATCATATCATGGTTACGTGTTCCTGCCGGAATTTCTCGGGGATAACGGATGACGAAAGGCATTCGCAATGGCTCTTCATACATCATTCGTTTATCGAAGAAACCATGTTCACCTAAAAAATATCCCTGATCGGAAACATAGACAACAATAGTGTTTTCGGCCAATCCCTCTTCATCCAGAAAACGGAGTAACCGACCAATGTTGTCATCAATCGCGGCGCCGCAGCGCAAATAATCGCGAATCAACTTTTGATATATCTTACGCCGTGCCTCCACTTTATCCAACCCTTCCACAGAGAAAGGAAGCTCCGGATAACGGCACCACCACGAATCTGGATCTTTGGAAGCAATTCCCCAGCGACGAGCCATATCTTCCAAAGGCTGACCGGAAAACGCACGCCCGGAAGTCTCTGGCTCAAACTCCAACATATTCGCCGGTTCCGGGAAAGTCACGCCATCATACAAATGTTTCAGCCGCTCGGGGAAATCCCATGGCTCGTGCGTTGCCTTAAAATGACAACACATCAAAAAAGGTTTCTCCTTGTCGCGCGAACGAATCCACTCAATCGTTTTATCCGTGACCAAATCCGTTGAAAAACCTTTTTCTCTCTTTCCGCTTGTTCCTTCCGTATCATCTACCCAACCATCAGCCGTTTTAAACAAAGGGTCCCAATATTCCCCTTGATCATGGAAAACAGCAAATGTATCAAATCCCGCCGGCTCCGTTTTCAAGTGCCATTTACCAAAAAGAGCCGTCTGATAACCGCCCTTCTGCATCTGCTTGGCTATATGATCCAACGCCGGATTTAATGCATCTTCAAGCGTATAAACACCATTATGATGACTATATGCACCCGTCAATATCGTCGCCCGGCTGGGCACAGAAATCGAATTCGTGCAGAAACAATTCTCCAACACGCACCCTTCATCCACCAAACGACGAATATTTTCATTTTTCACATATTCACTTAATATACCACCATAAATTCCCCATGCCTGCGAGGTGTGGTCGTCAGAAAGGATAAAAAGAATGTTTGGACGTTCTGCCGCTTGCCCTGTTTCCTTTTCTTCTGCTTCGAGTGGCGCAAAGAAACTATTCATTCCTGCAAGCAACAAACCATATTTCAAACTCTTCATGCGTCTGAATTTAAAAACAAATAAAATCCCTGCTTAAGAGCAACGGAGTGAACGACCTAACCGCAAAATTGTTGTACGTGTAATGCCATTCAACTCACACAACTTTGACACCGTTGTCCCATATTTTGCAGCAATCCCACTTAACGTATCCCCTGCTTGAATCCGGTGATAAACCGGTTGTCCCTCATCCGATGCAGAAGACGATGAAGTTTGCGAGGTAACAGAAGCCACAGCTGCCGCATCTGCTTCCACTCTCGTTGTCTTTACAGAAGAATCTGCTGGTTTCAAAGAATCGTTTTGGGAAGTCGAAACAGAAGCATCATCACTTGCAAAACAGCGGATAGACTGTCCTATGCGCAAAATCGAAGTAGATTTTAAACCATTCAAGCGACATAACTGGCTGACTGTTGTACCATACATACGCGCAATCTTGCCTAACGTATCACCCGATTTCACGCGATGATAAACCATCTGATTAGTCGAGGATGTATAAATATTACTTTTCCGCCCATTGATTTTAATATTACGAAAGACATACCTATCCTCATGCGGGACTCCATTCTCAAAATCAATTAGCTCTGCCGGATTAATCGCCTGGCCTAAAAAGCGCGTTTCAAAATGAAGATGCGACCCCGTTGAACGCCCCGTATTTCCGCCTAAACCAATCGTCTCGCCCGCACGCACAATCTGATTCTCTTCAACCAGAATCTTAGACAAATGTCCATAAACCGTTTCCAGGCCATTCGGATGACGAATCACGACATAATAACCATATCCCCGACGTTCATACGCTTTGATACGCACTTTCCCGTCAAACGCAGCCCGAATCGTATCGCCCTTCAGTACTTTCAAATCAATTCCTTTATGCATACGCCGTCTACGCGGACCATATTTGGAAGTTATCCTTGCCATCGAATCTATAACAATCGGATAGACAAAAGAGGAGCAATCAATCACAAACGAATCAGGAAAATTCACTTTTGATTTACCCTGAAACGGGTCGACCCACTTATTTTCCCAATTAGAGCCGTACAACTCATCAGCCGGGAACATCAAATTTTCCTGAGCCTCCAACACTTTCTCATCAAAAGACGCCAACTCCTTCAACTCTATTTGCTTACGGATTCCCACCCTGTCTGCCATCAGCTCAGAGACACGTTCATCCATTTTGTCGATATGTATCACTTCTTTGGATGCCTCCTTCTTTTGGGCTTTCGCATCAACAACCGATGTTAGAAAAGTGGTACAACATATAAATAACAATGCTTGTACTTTCATCTCCTATTTTTATCTCTTTCGATTCATTAGATACACAAAAAAGCCGCGCGTTCGCTCGGCCATCTCATGCTCTCAGGGTCAAAGTTCGTGATTTTGAGCCATCTGACCAAAAAGGATACAGAAAAATTTCCGTAATGGAAATGAAGGAAGTTGAAACCTTTCTTTTTATCTGTTGAAAAACAAGCATTTATACAAAAATATGTTTTACAACATATCAACTAATCATGCCCCAATTTATCTTCCTGCTAAAGAGTGTTTTCAGCCGTTCGTTCAAAATCCGGTTCGGTTCGGACAGTAAATCGGAGTCTTCGTTCAAAACCTCCTGTGCGATATCGCGCGCATATTGAAGGATTTGGCCGTCTACCGCCAAATTCGCAATCTTCAGGTCGATGCCTTCCCCGCTTTGCCGGGTTCCCTCCAAATCACCATGCCCGCGAAGCCGCAAATCCGCTTCGGCAATCTCAAACCCATTGTTACTGTTTACCATTATTTCCAACCGTTTACGCGTCTCGTTACTCAACTTGTAGGAAGAGACCAACACGCAGTAAGACTGCTCGGCACCGCGCCCGACGCGCCCGCGCAACTGATGCAGCTGCGACAATCCAAAACGCTCGGCACTTTCAATCACCATCACAGAAGCATTCGGGACGTTCACGCCCACCTCTATGACCGTCGTCGCCATCAATATCTGCGCTTCGCCTGTGACGAACTTCTGCATCTCAGCCTCCTTTTCTGCCGCTTTCATCCGCCCGTGCACCATGCAGACCTTGTATTCCGAAAAGACCTCTTGGAAGGTTTCAAAACCATCCTCCAGATTCTTGTAATCCAACTTCTCACTTCCTTCAATCAGCGGGTAAACCACATATACCTGCCGGCCGCGCCGAATTTCCCTCCGGAGAAAATCATACAACTGTGCCTTTTTGTTGTCATAGCGATGTACCGTCAATATCGGTTTTCGTCCCGGCGGCAATTCGTCAATCACGGAGACATCCAAATCACCATACAACGTCATGGCCAATGTACGGGGAATCGGCGTTGCCGTCATCACCAGCACATGTGGGACGTTCGCGCTTTTCGTCCAAAGTCGCGAACGCTGCTCCACGCCAAAACGATGCTGTTCGTCGATGATGACCAGCCCCAGCGACGCAAAAGTGACCGAATCCTCAATCAGCGCATGCGTCCCGACCACAATCTGAACCTCTCCACTTGCAATCGCCGGCAAAATCCGATTCCGTTCTTTCTTCTTCGTCGAGCCGGTCAGCAACGCCACTTGGACAGGCATATCTTTCAAGAAGCCTTTGATGGTCGCATAATGCTGGATCGCCAATATCTCCGTCGGCGCCATGATACAAGCCTGGCAATGGTTGTCTATCGCCAGCAACATCGCCAACAGCGCGACGAGCGTCTTGCCACTCCCCACATCGCCTTGCAACAGGCGATTCATCTGTCTGCCGCTCCCCATGTCGACCCGGATTTCACGCACGACCCGCTTCTGTGCATTCGTCAGCTCAAAAGGCAAATAGTCTTTATAAAAGGTATTGAAACAATCCCCGACAGACGCAAAAACGATTCCACGCAACTTCCGCTTCCGCAGCGTGGCGGAACGAAGCAGATTCAGCTGGATAAAAAACAGCTCGTCGAACTTCAAGCGCAACTGCGCCTTCCGCAACATTTCCACCGACTCCGGGAAATGGATATTCCGGATGGCTTCAGCAAACGGCATCATCCGAATCCGGGCAAGCAGATACTCCGGCAAGGTCTCCGGCAGCGTCCAGTTCAGGCTACTCAACAACGTATATTGCAGATTCTGGATGGCACGCGAATTGAGGAAACTTTTCTTCATCTTCTCCGTCGTGCCGTAAAAAGAGGTCAAACCGTTTGCCACCTTGTCCGCTTGGTCTACCGGGTCGATATCCGGATGCGCGATGGTATAGACGTGCCCGAATTCGGCCGGTTTCCCAAAAACGATGTAATCCACGCCAGGCTTGATTTTCTCCGCCACATAGTTCAAGCCTTTGAACCAGACCAAATCAATCGTCCCCGTCCCGTCTGTAAACTTGCCGACCAGCCGCCGCGTGCGTCCCTCTCCCAACGTGTCGAAAAAAAGGATGCGTCCTTTCAGCTGAATGTAAGGCATGTCGCCCGTAATCTCCGCCACCTTGTAAAAATGGCTTCTGTCGATGTATTTATAAGGGAAATAATACAATAAATCCTCATACGAAACGATACCCGCCTCTTTCTGCAAGACTTCTGCCTTCTTAGGGCCGACACCCGGCAGATACATGATGGAACGTTTATCAAGATCAAGCATAACTATCTATATGATTGAGACAGCGAATTTATCATTTTTGCGGGAATGACGCAAATAGGAAGAGGGGAAAGCC
>CAYXIX010000159.1:0-5221 GCA_964465405.1 uncultured Parabacteroides sp.
TTACATTTTATTCTATAAATCATTGATATTCATTACTATCTGTGATATTTATTGTGTCTTTTTGCGCAAACATACCTTCTTTGTACAAAGGCCGCCATTCATGGGCGAGTGTGGCCAAAGCAAGAAATGTTCCGTTGTCGGTCATCAGTGAGGGTATGGGACATGATTCTGAAAAGACCACGCAGATTTACCTCGCGTCCCTTGAGACATCGGTAGTGGACAAGGCGAATAAGATGATATTGGGGATGTTGTAGCCAGAAACCTGTTTAGCAAATTTCTCAATCTCTTTCCAAGAGACGGATATTCAGGTGTAAAGATACTTATTTTCGGATAATTTTCACCTTATTTAATGAAGAAACTTGCATTTTGTTATGGCTAATTCTGCCAATTTCTCACTTCGTTTAGCTAATGGTTTTCGTACAATCAGCTAAATGTTGTAACATCAGGATATTCCAACCACTCTTCGTCTCTTGGAAAGAGACGAATGGATATTACTCGACAAAGGCCACCGCCAACAGGCAAAAAATATAATGGAGCTCCCTCGTAGTGTAAAAAGGGCTTGGTCGCCCGTCGAGACACTATGCTGGGAGTTCTTGTGTTAAGTATGGAACTACCGAAGCAATTCGACAATATCACCCAGAGGGTCATTGACGACTTGAAGGTCACGCTGCAAAAGGGTTCAAAAGTGTCAATGGCAGCCGCCTCTTTCTCCATCTATGCTTTTGAGGCACTTCAAAAGGAACTGGAGAAGATAGACGAATTGCGTTTTATCTTCACCTCGCCCACATTCAACAAGGAGCGTTCCAAGAAACAGAAGCGGGAGTTCTATATTCTTAAACTGAATCGTGAAAGGACATTGTATGGCTCGGACTTTGAAATAAAACTCCGTAATAACCTTACGCAAAGGGCTATTGCCAAGGAGTGCGCCGACTGGATTCGTCAGAAAGTCCGCTTCAAGACCAATGTTTCGCAAATGAATATGCCAGGTTTCCTGAACGTGAAGAACGGTGAGGGGCTGTTTACTTATATGCCGTTCAACGAGTTTACCACAACGGAACTGGGCTGTGAGCGGGGTAACAATATCTTCCAACTCATTCAGCGCATGCCATCGCCCATAAGCGATGCCTATTTGAAGAACTTCAACGATTTCTGGCAAGACAAAGATAATTTCGCGGACGTCACGGATGCCATTATCGAGAACATAGAGAATGTCTATCGCGAGAATGCTTCCGATTTTATCTACTTTGTCACGCTCTACAATATCTTCAACGAGTTCCTTTCCGACATCAGTGAGGACGTGCTGCCCAACGAGGCAACAGGCTTCAAGTCATCGCAAGTGTGGAACAAGCTCTACAAATTCCAGAAGGACGCCGCCCTTGGCATCATCAACAAGCTGGAGACCTATAACGGCTGCATCCTTGCCGACAGTGTGGGCTTGGGAAAGACTTTTACGGCTTTGTCCGTTATCAAGTATTACGAGAACCGCAACAAGTCGGTGCTGGTGCTTTGTCCCAAGAAACTCTATGATAACTGGAACACTTACAAGAGCAACTACCGCAACAATCCGCTGGAGAAAGACCGCCTGCGTTATGATGTGTTGTTTCATACCGACCTTTCGCGTGACCATGGCACAAGCAACGGCATTGACCTTGCCTTGCTCAACTGGGGTAACTATGACCTCATTGTGATAGATGAAAGCCACAACTTCCGCAATGGTGGCAAAGTCACTACCGATGAGGAAGACCAGAACCCATGTGAAAACCGTTATCTCCGTCTGATGAACCGTGTGATTCGTGCCGGAGTGAAGACCAAGGTGCTGATGCTTTCAGCGACACCTGTCAATAACCGCTTCAACGATTTGAAGAACCAGTTGCAGTTGGCATACGAGGGCGAGCAGTCGCTCATCAACGACAAGCTGGATGTAGACCGTCCCATTGAGGACATCTTCCGCTCGGCGCAGGCGCAATACAACATTTGGGCACACCTTGAAGACCCGAAGGAACGCACGGCAGAGCGGTTATTAGATATGCTTTCATTCGACTTCTTTCAAGTGTTGGATACCGTCACTATTGCCCGAAGTCGTAAGCATATAGAAAAATACTACGACATGGCAGATATTGGCAAGTTCCCGACACGTCTGCGTCCCATATCCAAGCGTCCGCACCTGACCGACCTCGACGAGGCCATCACTTACAGGGAGATTGCCTCGCAACTCGATGACCTGAATCTTAGTGTCTATGCTCCGTCTGACTACATCCTGCCTTCCATGCGTGAGAAATATAAGATAGACAAGGATGACAGCGGAGGCCATCTTGGTATGTCGGGCCGTGAGAAAGGATTGAAGAAACTCATGGCTATCAACCTACTCAAACGTCTGGAATCTTCGGTAAACTCATTCCGCTTGACGTTGGAGCGTATGAAGTCGCAGGTTGACGAGACTTTGAAGGCCATCGACACCTTTATGGAGACACGGCAAGATACACGCCTTTCCCTTCAGACATTGGAGAGTATGCTCGACGGCGATGACAGCGAGAATGACTTTCTTGTTGGAGGAAAGAAAACAAGAGTGTCGCTTGCTGATATGGATTGCCGTTCATGGAAACGTGACTTGACGGCAGACCAATACATTATAGACCTGCTGCTGGTCATGCTCCGCGACATAACACCTGAGCATGACAGCAAATTACAGATGCTCATAGAGAACTTGCGTGAGAAGTTCGCACATCCTATTAACGGTAACAACAAGAAGGTTCTTATCTTCACAGCTTTCAGTGACACGGCAGAATATCTTTATGACAATCTGGCTCCTGCCATTATGGAGAATGCCGGGCTGCACACCGGATTGGTTACGGGCAATGGCGTTGCTTCAACCATCAAGGGGCTTCGCGCTGACTTTAACAGCATCCTTACGCTCTTTTCTCCCATATCGAAAGAGGCAGACAAGTTGTTGCCTGACACAAAGGAACGGATAGATGTGCTTATCGCCACTGACTGTATCAGCGAGGGACAGAACCTTCAGGATTGCGACTACTTGATTAATTATGACATACACTGGAACCCTGTCCGCATTATCCAGAGATTTGGGCGTGTGGACCGCATCGGCTCACGCAATGACGTGATTCAGTTGGTAAACTATTGGCCGGACATAGAGCTGGACGACTACCTCCGTCTGAAAGGTCGTGTGGAGGCACGCATGACGGGTGTCAATATCACGGGGGCGGGCAACAGCAACGTACTTCTTTCCGACGAGGAACAGGCTGACCTCGACTATCGCAAGAGCCAGTTGCAACGCTTACAGGAAGAGGTGGTTGACCTTGAGGATATGGACACGGGTGTCAATATCATGGGCTTGGGACTCAATGAGTTCCGCATGGACTTGCTGGCATATATGCACGAACATCCCGACATTGAGCACACACCCTTTGGCATGAGTGCGGTGGTGCCTGCCTCGGAACAGGTCAAGCCTGATGTCATCTTCATCTTGAAGAACAGAAACAATGCCGTGAACATTGGCAGGCAGAACTTGCTGCATCCGTTCTATATGGTTTATCTGTCAGACGAGGGCGAACCTATCATCAACCATCTTTCGCCGAAACGGTTGCTCGACATCATGCGCCTTTCGTGCAAGGGATGGACAGAACCCATCAAGGAGCTGTGCCGTGCTTTCAACAAAGAGACTGCCGACGGACGAAAGATGCAGCATTATAGTGAACTGCTGCAAAAGGCGGTGGGCACTATTGTGGAACAGAAAGAGGAAAGCGACCTTGAAAGCCTTTTCTCTTTTGGCGAGACAACTGCCCTTGTGGATGACATCAAGGGACTTGATGATTTTGAGTTGATTTGCTTTCTTGTGATAAAGGAAGGAGGTGACCGTGGATAATATTTTGAAATATCCACAAAGCACCATCGTCAATCGCGTAGTGCCCAAGACGATGTTTTATAAGTTCATGGAGGTGAACCATCGCATGAAGACACGCTTTGTGAACGATGTGGTCAACATCACATGGCTATACAAGTTAGCGGCATCCACGCTGAATGTCACCGATACGGAACAGATGAAAGAGATAGAGGTGTTTGTGGTGAACCTCAAGCAGCCCGACTGTCCGACAGACCTGTTCTCGTTTATCGACACAAACATGCCCCACCACATAGTCTTTGTCCTTGTACACGACAATCATGCCATGTTGCTTATCAATTATAAGGATTGGGCAGATGACACACATACCAAATTCAAAATCACACAGACCTTCGTCTCGTCATGGGTGGCATTAGATAACTTACATCTGCAAATTGACGGTCAGTCTTTGCCACGAATCTACGACAATTTTGTGGCACAAGTCAGTGGCATCGGTGAGCACAAGGCTGGCTGCATGGCTGATATCATTGCATTGAAGAAACAAATTGCGACAGCTGAAGCGGAACTGAAAAGCCTGGAGAAACGGATGCGCAAAGAACCGCAATTAGATAGGCAAATGCAGATGAATAAGCAGGTGAAGGCAAAGCATAAGGAACTTGATTCATTAAAAAAGGAATTGGAAACTCTAAAATAGCAATATATGGAACAGCCAAAACATATAGATAGGCAGACGCCTAATGGCACAGAATTGAATCTGGATGCACTCTATAAGATTGCCCCTTCGTGCTTCACGGAGGCAAAGGGCGATGATGGAGAAATACGTCACGTTGTAGATTTCAACAAACTTCGTTTGCTTCTTGGTGATAATGCCGTAGAGGATGCTCCCGAAGTCTATGATTTCACTTGGGTAGGCAAGCGTGCTGCCTTGCGAGAGGCGGCAGCACCTATCAATAAAACTTTGCGTCCTTGCCCAGAAGAGAGTGTGGACTGGGACAAGACGCAGAACCTCTATATCGAAGGTGACAATCTTGAAGTGTTGAAGCTGCTCCAAAACTCATATATGGGTAAGGTCAAAATGATTTATATTGACCCGCCTTATAACACGGGGAATGATTTTGTGTATAAGGATTCTCGTTCATTGTCGGCAGAAGAATACAATGATGCCATAGCCGATGATGAAGGAAATAGGTTGGTAAAGAATACTTATTCTAATGGTAGTTTCCATTCGGACTGGTGTTCGATGATATATGCCAGATTGATGGTAGCGAGGTCATTGTTGTCTGATGATGGTGTTATTTTCATTTCGATTGATAATAAACCCAAATCGGTCATTAGGATTTCACAGTGTTGTAAGGCAGTGAGAAA
>CAYXIX010000160.1:0-5164 GCA_964465405.1 uncultured Parabacteroides sp.
AACAGATGCCGGCCACCATATTTGTAAAAATTGTCCGCCAGTTCCAGGAGACTATGGCTTGAGAAATAAATCGAATCCAGAGTGCAGTATAGCACCTCACGCGAAAAGCTTTCATAGTGCAGTTTAATATACTGAAGCATGAGCGTTGACTTGCCGACTCCTCTTGCTCCTCTGATTGCAATCAGCCGTGCCTGCCAATTTATTTCACTCATCTGATGCCGGACTATACTTGTCTGTGTCAGCTCAAGTAGCCTGTCTTGCTTGGTAAATAGTGATTCCATACTCCTGATTTTCAGCAAATATAAGAATTTGCTGTTTATAAACAGCAAAATTCACCAAAAAATGCTGTTTCCGGACAGCAAACTCTGTTATGAGCGGATTGTCAGGTAGTTATGGGAAAACGCCATGCCGCATCCTACCCTTGTCACGTAGAAGTAGAGTTCAGTATGTTCTTTAGGTGCAGAAGTGACCTGGGTTTGAAAATCTTCTTTACAACAGAAATCTAACGAAATCGGGCTGACCTTGCGAATGAAGTCAGCCCTAATTTATAGCCATTGCTCTAACCGAGATAATACGATTTCCCGTCTTTCTTGATTCCTGTCTTGGTTAATGTTTTCAAATTGCATCAGATGAATATACATGGCTCTGCTCTACAGAGAGTTTCCGCAGTTCGGCAAAGGAAGATTCGAGTATTTTGTTCGTATCTTCCAATGAGATGATGATTTTGGCATACAGGTCAATTACATTACGCTTAATCTTTGCAAAAGCTCTTTGATCGTAACAGCACCCTCCATCTCTTGCTTGTTGAAAACCATGAAATAGCGATACTGCTCACCGGCTTTATTGGCCCAAGTTCTGCCTAACTCAACTTTAGCCTGACTATCCGAGTTATCCCGATCATCGCCTTTCGTTTCAAGAAGAACGGTAATACCGCTATTCAATTGGACAATAAAGTCAGGATAATGATTCATATAACCGTTTATACAAAACCCCGTACGGCTCTGATTTCTATGCCAGAACAAAACGTTGTCCAGATTGGCGACAGCATTTATAACCTCATACTCGAACCTGTTAATCGACTCCTCTTCCGTATAAAGTCCTTTAGCCAATCCGATAGACTTACTTTTTACAGTTATCCGTTCAGGCAGACGATAGGCAGCCTGACATTTTACCTGACCGGTATCGAGCCACTCTTTGAACTTCTTTTTTTGATAAGCGGACAGCAGAGACTCTATTTTCTGTCGAATCGTATTTCTTGTCAGCCAATCGTTCGTGTACAATTCTTCGAGTTGTTCGGCATCTGCGCCCTCGATCGCCTTTTTGATATAACGCGTGACCTGCGGCTCGGAGATTTCATCGAAACGAATATTTTTTGCAAGCATCACAGCCAACTGTCTTTGTTTGCTTTCCGGCGATAAGGTAGCAAAGTGTCGTTTGATAAATGACAATTGATCTGCACTCAGGTTCCTTCTTGTAACGGCATATTCTTCGCCGCTGGATTTTTCCAAGTCAACACGCACTGCTTCGCTTTTGGCAGGGGTAAAGTCGATATTATGGTCGCACTTGTCCAAATCGAAACCTTCGGCAAGCATCGTCTTGTCCAACGACACATATTCATCGGTAAAGAACAAATTGGCAGTTATCTTTTTAACGAATTGGGGTAATACCAACTCTTTTGCGTTGTCCACGAAAACATCTTTAATCGGATATGTCGTTACCATGTCTTTAATATCATTTGGGATGTCGGTATTATCAGTCTGTTGCGCTACCTGTCGGTTGTAATTCTCGTTTTCCTGTCGGGCAAAAGACTCCAATTCGATCGTGTCCGTATTTGCTGCGGGGGTCGTAATTGTTGTCTTGATTGTTTCGGGGTTTATCTGTTCGTCAATGTCATCGGTTATCGCAGTTGTCGGCGTATCCTGCACAGGTTCGTCGCCACCAAACAAATTCAAAGACGGTTGTTCAGTTGGGATAGAAACCGGTTCTGCTGAACATTCAGCAACGCGGTAATCCTTTTTGCTGAAGCCCGCACGGTTCAGACCCTCTATAACATTCTCTACCGTACTCCGGAAATCGTTGGACGAGGTAAATACATACGACAAGTCGAGTAGCTCCTCTTTGTGCTTGGTCGTATAGGGAAGTCGCAGCACACGACCCAATATCTGCTCTACATCCACCCGTGATGTCTTGTTGGCAAGTGACGCGAGAATATAGGCAAACGGACAGTCCCAACCCTCTTTGAGTGCATTGACCGTAATGATATAGCGCACCTGACAGTCACGGGACATTAAATCGGTGTTTTTGATTTCGTCCTTGTTCGCTGTTTTGATTTTTATATGCTCCTCGGGAATGCCAACTTCGATAAGTTTACTTTTGATTTTATCAAACGTAATATTGTCATTGTCGGTTTTTGGCTGGGCTTGGAAGAGTACGATCGGTCGAATATATCTACCGCCCTCTGCTTCCATCGCAATGGCTTTCTTTTCCAAACTGCGCTGCATCTGAATCGCACTCGAAATAACATCGTTCGTCGAGCGATGATTATATACAATAACGGGCAATTTTACCATATTCGCCCGTTTGAGTTTGATTGCGTCTACAAAACTGATGATATTGCTCTTTTTACGCGGGGTAGCTGTCAAGTCAAGGATAAAACAAGGATTGATTGCTTTAAGCATATCCACACGCAGATTAGCTTCGAAGTTATGGCTTTCATCGATGATAACGACCGGATTGAGGTAGGATAAAACCTGGATAAATCCGGTTTCATCGGCTCCTTCAACCCGTTTGGTCATGCTGTCGTACAACTGTGGATATTCAGTCAGACTTCCGTTCTCCCGATATACACGCCGCCCGTCCTTGTTGTTGGCCGCAAACGACTGTACGCTCAACACGAAAATCGTCAGTTGCTCTCGAATCTCGGTTGGACTGATTCCCTGCCCGAACAATGCCGCTTCCTTGTCGACAACGCATACGGCATTCCCGAAATGACTGTCAATCTTCTGCCGGTAGGGATGCGACGGGTCTTTCAGATTCTTATAGGTCTGTTTCAGTATCGTATCCGACGGAACGAACCACGCCACAGCTTTCGGCTTATCGGCAGGCATATGCCTGAATATCGTATTCAACGCATTGCAGGCGATGAAAGTTTTGCCACCTGCGGTCGGCACTTTGACCGTTACATGCGGCACACCGTCAACGCTGTTGTCATACGGATGCAGATAGTAGTTGTCGTATGATGAAATAGAAACGCCTTTATCTTCCCAGAATTTATGAAAAGCCGTATCGGGACGGTCGTATTTCTCGACATACCCGATATATGCATCCAAATCGGCGATTACCTCTTTTTGATATTGTTTGAGTTCCATAAGGTCAAAATCGTTTGATGTCACGCGGAATTTGTTTGAAAGTAATGTTTCGGGCTGCCAGTACCTGCGGCGGCACAGTGCAAATATCGGCATAGATGACATACTGCTCGGCACACTCCGTTACGATACCCAGCGTATCGATGCTGAGCGTCATAAGACAATCTTTTTCATAATAGAAATAATACCCGGTTCCGTTGTAGGTATCGAGCAGATATTTCGCCTCCTCGGTACGTTTGCGATCCAGATGACGCTTCGTTTCGGTGTAGTAGATATACTCCCGAATTTTCTCTTCATTGATCTCTTCATTCAGATTCTTCTCATGGTCGAACATTGGAGCTCCCAGTTCGTAGTAATCGAATGCACCTCCGATTCCTGCCACCGCATTCTTTCCTTCACCGTATCCATTCATCACGCGACGGACCCGTTCTGCCGTAATATTTTCGGCATAGTCCTCCATTTCAACCAGGATAAACTTCCGATTGCCGCCGTCTTTTTTATTAAGGTTCAATACGGCATGAGCAGTAGTCCCTGAGCCTGCAAAAGAATCGAGAATAATACCGTTTTTATTATCCTGGCTATTAAAAACCCAGGATAAAAGATATTGTATAAGTTCTTGTGGCTTAGGGTTATTAAAAAGTTTTTGGTCGAATATGGTAGTTATCTCACTTGTCCCGTCTTGATTGTATGGTCCTACTAAAATAGATATAGGCTTTCCATAACGCATATTACCGTGTTCATCTTTCAGATATTGCTTAAATCGAACACTCCATTTACCATTATTCTCATTGAAAACAACATCATTATTTTCAATTGCCTTATATAGACGAGATTTTTCCCATATCCATTGTTTATCAGGCCAAATTTCTGCTCCATTATGATATAACGGATAGACAAGATTTATTCTATCATCTTTACTTTTTGTCGCTAATGGCTGAGTAATATATCCTCCTCTAATGGAATATTTTTCGTCTTTTAATTTGTATTTCTTTATCTCTTCCTCTGATAATGGGGCAGCAACGGACTCAATCGGATTCTTAGAGTAGCATATGATATACTCATGTACATTGCCGACTCCTTTTGTTAACGCCCCCGGTCCATACTTATTTTTCCAGATTATCTTATGAATAAAACATCGATTCCCAAATATTTCATCCATTATAAGATGTAAATATTTTTCTTCATTATCATCAATCGAAATAAAGATTACCCCGTCTTCGACGAGTAACTTGTGAAGTAGTTTCAACCGAGGGTACATCATGCAGAGCCATTTGTCGTGGCGGCTCAGGTCTTCACCCTGCTTGCCTACAACCTCACCCAACCACTTCTTGATTTTAGGATCATTCACATTGTCGTTGTAGACCCATTTCTCGTTCCCGGTATTGTATGGCGGATCGATATAGATGCACTTGATTCGCCCCTCGTATTCGGGCAATAGGGATTTCAGTGCTTCGAGGTTGTCGCCGTGAATGATTTTATTACCGCTATTTGTGGGAGTCGTGTCAGCCGGATCATCTGCCCGGAATCCGTATTTATGCTCCAGCACCCGATACGGCACCTCCTGATGGTGATTGACAACTTTCTCCTTTCCTATCCAAGTCAGTGCAGGCATATGTTTATTTTTCTTTCGTAATATTTGCTTTAATTAATGATTCTGTTTCTGTATCGTTCCTTAATTAAAGGTGTAATAATAGTAATAAATTGATTATAAGTAAATTGCATATAGAAGTCTTGCGCTAATTTCAAATTTACCAGATTTCCGACAAGGGATAAAAGCCAAACACTTTCATCAACAATAT
>CAYXIX010000161.1:0-5157 GCA_964465405.1 uncultured Parabacteroides sp.
TGAATATTTTCTAATTTGAAATATTTATGTTTTCTTTGCAGTATCGTTATAAAATAATACTAACTAAAATACTTGACTATGGTAAAAAAGATGATTTACGTGTTTGCCTGTTTTTCTGTTTTGGCAGGTTGTGAGCGAAATGAATTACAAGATGAACCGGAATTCCAGACTTCGGTTTTCCCAGTTCAATTCACTATCCAGATGGAGAGAGAAGTCCTTCCTTTTCCTGAAACCCGGAGTATCCCGGAAAATACGATGCCTGAACCTGATCAGCCAGCTGTTCCAGAGGGTGATGCGGAATTAAATGAGTTATGTTCCACGATTGAGTATGTCGTGTATGAAGGGGAAGAGTTTGTTAAGCATGAACAATTTGTATATGACCCGTATGATTTGGATGCAGACTTTGGTTGTGTTTACGATAGTCTGCCTCAAGGGAATTATACGTTTTATTTTGTTGCCCATAGTTCGAAGGAGGCTGATTTGTCGGGTGTTGTTTTTTCATTTGATTCGGTATCCGATACTTTTTATGAAGCCTTATCATTGGAAATAGGTGCTGCGGAGGAGGTAAATGAGAGTGTTACTTTGCAACGTGCTGTCAGTCGGATTGAATTTATGGCAACCGATACGGTTCACGATCGGTTGGAACGATTTGATATGTTGGTGGTAGGTCAGTCTGTTCAGTTAAGTCTGGAGGATGGAACCGGAATCCGGTCTGCATCACAACAAACGATTTCTCATGTTTTTACGGAAGAAGAGGTTGGTGAAGAGAATAAAATACATGCTTTTTATACATTTATTCCATCGGAACAGGAGACAATCTCTGTGTATCTTTCAGCAATAGCTCACGGTGGGGAGTTGTTGCGCGAACGCTTTGTCGATCACATCGTTCCGGAGAAAAACAAAATTATCCGTTATAAAGGGCGCTTGTATGACCGTTCAGAATCAGAAGATACGTTTGTTGTCAGTATATATGAAGATGGAGCGTGGGAGGAAATCAAAGAGGAACTGCTCCCGGAGTAGAGTGAGTATTTTAAGTAAAAACAACATGTGGCTTTTTGCCTAATCTTTTAAATATGACTATTTTTGTGGCTGAAGAAATATTGTATTTTAATATGAAAAAGATTAGAGCAGCCATTGTTGGATATGGCAACATTGGAAAATATGTATTGGAGGCTTTGGAGGCGGCTCCTGATTTTGAAGTGGCGGGTGTTGTGCGGCGTAATCCAAATGACATCCCGGTTGAATTGAAGAGCTATGTCGTTACGGATGATATTACAAAGTTGGAAAAGGTAGATGTCGCTATATTGGCAACCCCGACACGAAGCGTGGAGTCATATGCAAAGCAAATGTTGGCGTTGGGTATCCATACGGTAGACAGTTTTGATATTCATGGGAATATAGTTGATTTGCGTCGTTCGTTGGATGCTGTGGCAAAAGTTCACCATACGGTGGCGGTAATAGCTGCTGGTTGGGATCCGGGTAGCGATTCAGTAGTCCGTGCTTTGTTGCAGGCAATTGTCCCGAAAGGAATCACTTATACAAATTTTGGTCCGGGCATGAGCATGGGGCATACAGTTGCCGTAAAAGCAATTGAAGGCGTAAAAGCTGCATTGTCTATGACAATTCCTTTAGGAACAGGAGTACATCGTCGGATGGTCTATATCGAAGTGAAAGAAGGATATGATTTTGAAAAGGTAGCTGCGGCTATTAAGGCGGATGATTATTTCACTCATGACGAAACGCATGTCATCCAGGTTGAGTCTATCGATGAACTGAAAGATATGGGACATGGAGTGAATCTGGTTCGTAAGGGTGTTTCCGGGAAAACGCAGAATCAATTGATAGAGTTTGACATGAAGATTAATAATCCGGCTCTGACGGCGCAGATTTTGGTGTGTGTGGCACGTGCTAGTTTTAAACAACAGCCGGGTGCATATACAATGATTGAATTGCCGGTGATTGATATGCTCTATGGTGATAAGGAAGATTTAATTCGTAAATTGGTCTGAATAGATAGAGAAGGGGAGATTGGGTTGTTAATTTCCCCGTTCTTTGTTTGAATAAGGAAAAAATTATGCTTGATTTTATTACCTGGACGGCCGATCCGGCTATTTTTACTATTGGCTCACGTGAGATACGTTGGTATAGTTTGGCGTTTGCCATAGGGTTTGTGATTGGTTATAAAATCGTAGAAAGAATGTGGAAGCGGGAGAATTTGAATCCTTCTTGGATTGATTCTCTGTTGATTTATACGATTTTAGGTACAGTAATTGGTTCCCGTTTAGGGCATTGTTTATTTTATGCACCTGGTTATTATTTGGCGAATCCCATTGAAATGTTGAAGATTTGGGAAGGAGGGCTGGCCAGCCATGGTGGAACATTGGGCATTATTATAGCAGTTTATTTTTACTCGAAGCGAGTGAGCCATTGCAGTATGCTGTGGACGTTTGACAAGTTGGTCGTTCCTACAGGTCTGGTCGCAGCATTGATCCGTCTGGGAAATTTGATGAATCATGAGATTTATGGACATCCTACTGATTTGCCTTGGGGTTTCCGGTTCATAGAAAATTTGCATGCTTGGAAGAGTGGGGCCGAACCGATTTTTTCAGTGTCGTCGCATCCTACACAGCTCTATGAAGCTGCTTGTTATTTGGTTACTTTTACCATTTGTATGTGGCTCTATTTTAAAAAAGATGCGTGGAGAAAAGAGGGATTTATTTTTGGTGTGTTTATGATTTGTATATTTGGAGCACGTTTCTTTATCGAGTTCTTAAAAAATAATCAGGAAGATTTCGAATCAAATATGATATTGAACATGGGGCAGTGTTTAAGTATTCCTTTTATTTTGGCAGGAGTTTATTTTGTATGGCGTGCGATGAAAAGACAAACTGGTAAGATTGTTAATTAGTTATTTGTCAATATAAGAAAAGATGTATAGGTTAAAAGCGATAGCAGATGAGATTTATTATGTCGGTGTGAACGACCGGCAGAAAGTTCTTTTTGAGAATATGTGGCCTTTGCCTTACGGCGTATCTTATAATTCTTATTTAATTGTAGATGAGAAGACTGTTTTAGTAGATACAGTAGATGTTTGTTATTCGGATATTTTTTTGAAGAAAATCGCAGATGCATTGAACGGACGTCCGCTGGACTATTTGATAGTAAATCATATGGAGCCAGATCATGCAGGAAGTATTCGTTTGTTGCGTCAGCAATTCCCGGAAGTCCAGATTGTGGGGAATAAACAGACCTTTGGAATGTTAGAAGGGTATCATGAGATTACAACTGGTTTGTATGAAGTGAAAGAAGGAGATACCTTATCTGTAGGGCGGCATCAATTGTCTTTTTATATGGCCCCGATGGTACATTGGCCGGAAGTGATGGTGACTTATGATAAAACAGATAAAATCCTTTTCTCTGCTGATGCCTTTGGAACGTTTGGCACGTTGGATGGAGGCGTGGTTGATTCGGAGATGGATGTGGAGTACTATTGGGATGAAATGATTCGGTATTATTCTAATATCGTAGGGAAATATGGAAACCCTGTACAGCGTGTACTTAAAAAACTATCTGTTTTAGATATACATACCATTTGCTCAACACATGGCCCGGTTTGGCGTGAACAAATTGCAAAAGCAATTGATATTTATGATCGTATGAGTCGATATGAAGGCATGGAAGGGGTAGTAATTGCTTATGCCAGTATGTATGGTAATACGGAACAGATGGCGGAGGCTATAGCTGCATCTTTGGCTGCAAACGGTATAAGAAATGTGGTCATGCATAATGTCAGTAAAATACCGGTATCTTATATATTGAAAGATATATTTAAATATAAAGGATTGATTATCGGTAGTCCGACCTATTGTAACCGTTTGTTCCCGGAAATAGAATCGTTGTTAGATAAAATTGAAACCCGTGAAGTCAAAGGACGATTGTTTGGTTATTTTGGTTCCTTTACGTGGGCGGGGGCTGCTGTCCGGAATCTGGCTGCTTTTGGAGAAAAGATGAAGTGGGATATTGTTGGAAACCCTGTGGAACAGAAACAAGCGTTGAAAACTGACAAATATGAAGCATGTTGGTTGTTAGGTGAAGAGATGGCTAAACAATTGAAAATGTAAAACTAATATATAAAGATATGAGACTAATTATTGAACCTGATTATGAGCAACTCTCTAAATGGGCTGCTAATTATGTTGCTGCAAAAATCAAGAAAGCGAATCCAACAGCAGACAAACCGTTTGTCTTGGGGTTGCCTACTGGTTCCTCTCCGTTAGGAATGTATAGGAATTTGGTTGAATTATATAAACAAGGAGTTATTTCATTCAAGCATGTCATCACCTTCAATATGGATGAATATGTAGGTTTGCCGAAAGAACATCCGGAAAGTTATCACTCATTTATGTGGAATAATTTTTTCAGTCATATTGATATAAACCCCGAAAACGTGCATATCTTGCATGGAAATGCTGAAGATTTGGAAGCAGAATGTGCCGCCTATGAAGCCAAGATGAAAGCTGTTGGTGGTGTCGATTTGTTTTTAGGAGGTATCGGTCCGGATGGACATATTGCTTTTAACGAACCCGGATCGTCGTTGGCTTCACGGACGCGCGTGAAGACTTTAACTACAGACACGATTATTGCAAATTCGCGTTTCTTTAATAATGATATAAACAAGGTTCCGAAGAAAGCTGTGACAGTAGGTGTGGGGACAGTGTTGGATGCCAAAGAGGTTTTGATTATGGTCAATGGACATAATAAGGCCCGTGCTTTGCAGCAGGCAATAGAGGGGGCTGTTAATCAGATGTGGACGATTACAGCATTGCAATTGCATCCGAAAGGAATCATTGTCGCTGATGAGGCTGCATGTGCAGAAATAAAAGTTGGTACATATAATTATTTTAAAGACATTGAGAAAGATAACCTTTGCCCCTGTTCACTGTTGAAGTGATAAGTGCAGTGTTATGCTTTTGATGATTAGAATTGTAATAATGGCAAAAAACTCGCCGTGTAGATTCAAGACCGAAGTGCAACGCTGAGGGGCGCGCCCCTCAGCGTTGACGGCCCAGAAGATTGGGAGGGTGGGGACGGGACGGTGCCGAGCAAGATGCAATATGGTTCGGGCTGGTGGTTCCTCGACCAGATTCATGGGATGGA
>CAYXIX010000162.1:0-5114 GCA_964465405.1 uncultured Parabacteroides sp.
ACGATACGAATTATCATGGTCCAGATCAGTTGACGGAGACGATTTCACGTTGGAGTCGTTATACGTTGGATGCTTTGGCTAACTACGAGAAAACGTTTAACAAAAGCCATAATCTGAAAGTATTAGCAGGTTACAAAATTGAGAAATATGACTATCGGACATTAAGCGCTTTCCGGAAAGACTTTCCGAGCAGTGATATTACTGATTTGGACGGAGGTGATTCCTCAACGCAGACCAACAGTGGTTATTCACGTGAATTGGCTCTACTTTCTTATTTTGGTCGTATCAATTATGATTATCAAGGTAAATATTTGCTGGAAGCCAACTTCCGGTCGGATGCCTCTTCCCGCTTTGCGAAAGGATATCGTTGGGGCTATTTCCCATCATTTTCAGCTGGCTGGCGAATTTCAGAAGAAGGTTTTATGGAGAATACGCGCAGTTGGTTGCAATCATTGAAGCTGAGAGGCTCGTGGGGAATGTTGGGAAACCAAGATGCGGTAGCAGACGAATATTATCCTTCATTGCCCACATTGTCGATTGGTACGAATTACTCGTTCGGAGGTGTGGTCAATCAGGGTATCACAGTCGTGAGTTATAAAGTGCCGACCATTACATGGGAAAAATCAACTAACTGGGGCATCGGGTTCGATGCGAACTTTTTGGATGAGTTCATGTTGAGCGTTGAATATTATAACCGGAAAACGACGGACATTATTATGGACATACCGATTCCAGATACATTCGGTATTTCGGGAACCTATCAAGATAACAAAGGTTCGTTGCGTAACAATGGTGTGGAATTGATGTTTAATTGGAACCATTCGTTCAACAAAGATTGGCGGATGGGCGTGAATGCCAACTTTTCTTATAACCGGAATAAGTTATTAGATTTGGCAGGTGTATCGGAAATTATTGATGGTTATACAATTAATCGGGTAGGTGAAGCTTATGGGTCGTTCTATGTCTATGAGGTGGATGGATTGTTCCAGAGCGATGAAGAAGCGGCTGCATACGAAGAGCAGTATGGCAATCCATGGTCGTTGCCATTTAAAGCTGGAGATTTTCGTATCAAAGATGTTGACGGCGACGGACAACTGACGGCAAACGACCGCGTAGTGAAAGGAACGCAGCAACCGAAAACGACTTACGGATTGACACTCAGTGCAGGTTGGAAGAATTTTGATTTATCTATCTTCTTGCAAGGTGTGACAGGCACGAACCGCTATTATACACGTGACGTGGTTGGTTCATTCATCGGCGATACCTCTCACCCAAGTACGAATTGGTTAAATGCTTGGACATCGGAAAATACAGATACGGAATGGCCACGTCTGTTTTTGGAGGAAAACTCCATCAGTGCGCCAGGAACTGTCTATTCTTCTTTTTGGTGTATGAATTCGGACTATCTGCGTATTAAGAATATCAATTTCAGTTATACTTTACCGAAGTCTGTAACAAACAAGTTAGGCATTGCCAATGCGAAGATTTATTATACAGGTGAAAACTTGTTGACGTTTGACAGTCTGCCTTTCAATGTGGATCCGGAAGCACCTTCTGGAGATTTGGATGTTTATCCGACAAGTCGGAGTCATTCATTTGGTATTAATATAACATTTTAATGGAAGAATAATAAAAAATATGAAATTGAATAAAATAGTAACGCTTGCTCTTTGTCTGGCAGGAACTGGTGTATTTACCGCTTGTGATGATTTCTTTGATGTAACCCCAAAAGATCAATTGACAAATGAGAATTTTTGGCGGGATGCCGATGATGTAAATGCTGCTGTAACAGCCGCTTATAATTCGTGGGTAAACAACTATGTCGGTTCGAAATTTATCTTTTATGAAGATTGTTATTCGGATATCGGTTTTAACTATACGAACACCTCTTATATTCGGGATATGGGACGTGGGGCTATTTCTTCATCTTCAGCACCCAATTACTGGCTGCAATATGAAATCATCCGTCGTTGTAACTTCGTGATTGAGAATATCGATCAAGTTCCGGAAGGGGAGATGACGGAGACTGAAAAGAACAACTTTTTGGCACAGGTGCGTGCCATTCGCGGATACAGCCATGCTTATCTGGCTACGTGGTATGGGGATGCCGTCATCATGGATTTCGTACCGGAAACGCCAGATGACGCCAAATTGCCACGCGATCCTGAAGAAGATGTGAAAGCATTTGCATTGGAAGACTTGAATTGGAGTGCGGAGTATATTGATGAGACACCAGCAGAAAAAGGACGTATAGCCAAAGGTGCTGTGTTGTCACTGATTGCCCGCTTCAATCTGTTATGGGGAAACTATGAAGAGGCATTGGAAGCAGCTAATCAGGTGATTGCTCTTGGACAGTATGAGTTGGATCCCGATTTCCTGAATATGTTCTCAATGTATGGACAGGATTCTCCAGAGATTATTTGTACCTATGAACATGTCCAGACAACAGACCCTTATACAGCTGTAATCCGTTTTTACAACAATGCCGACGGAGGATGGGCGTCTTATTCGCCGACGAAAAATTTGGTCGATATGTTTGAGATGGCAGATGGTTCGCTTATTGATGAATCGGGTTCAGGGTATGATCCAGTTCATCCGTTTGCCAACCGAGACCCACGTTTGAAGAATACGGTGATTTATTCCGGTTTGGATTGGAACGGACGTAACAATATCCCACGTATCTTTAATACACTGGACAAAACTTTGTCGGATGGATCAACTAATAATGATTATTACCTTGCGGCCGATAACGCTTCGCATACGGGTATGCTTTGGGCTAAATATTTGTATCCTGACCAGTCGCAATATTCTAGTTCGATGGATGACGATGCTCTTTGTCCGATTATTATCCGTTATGCAGAAATTTTGTTGACCAAAGCGGAATGCTTAGTCGAACTGAATCAAGATTTGCAAGAGGCAATGAATTTGATTGACCAACTTCGTTTGCGTGGCGGACATATAGCAGTAGACCGTACGAAATATGTAACACAAGCCGAAGTGCGTGAACTGGTCCGCCGTGAACGAACTATTGAATTGGCTGGCGAAGGCTTCCGGTATGAAGACATTGTCCGTTGGGATGAATATGATGGGAGTGGTGCAAAGACCGGTCGTAAAGTGATCGAAGCGGTTATGCCAGGCGATCTGCTTCGGTTCTGTGGGACGGTTGATTATAATGAATCCGATCCAGACCGTCGGGCGATTATCGATCCTGATGCTTCGCGTGAAGACCAACTGATAGAAGTCCGTTATTTTGATAAGAAACAGTTCCATTTGCCGATCTTGCAGGATGAAATGGAAGCCAATCCTCAGTTGGTACAAAATGATGGATATTGATAAAAAGAATTGGAAGAATTTGGCTGAGTTTTGTTTCCTGCCTATTTCCGGCGGAAGTAGGACTTGCTATTAAGCAAAGAAAAGTATATGAAGACAAGATTGAATTTACTTTGTATCCTGCTACTTGTGGCTATGCTTCCGGCTTTTGCTGATATTAAGATTTTGTATGGGCCTTATTTGCAGAATCTGGGAGAACGGGAAGTGACGGTTGTGTGGGTTTCGGATAAACTGTCAATTGGGTGGTTGGAAATCGCGCCGGACGACGGCAGTCATTTTTATGCAGAAGAACGGCAGATGATTTACGACACGAAGATTGGAATCAAACATACGGCACGTATCCATACCGTCAAATTGACTGGTTTGCAGCCTAGTACGCGTTATCACTATCGAGTCTGTGTGCAAGAGGTGCTAGAACACAAAGGGCATAAAATTATTTATGGTGATATTGTCGGGACGGATGTGTATGGTAAGAAACCACTTTCTTTCGTTACGAATGATGCTTCTAAACAGAGCATTTCGTTTGCGATGGTCAATGATATTCACGGGCGGAACGACGTATTGGAGAACATGATTGGGCAGTGTGATTTAACAAAAACGGATCTGTTCCTCTTCAACGGCGATATGGTATCAGTATTGAACAGCGAGGAGCAAATGTTTGAAGATTTTATGAACAAGACAGTCGAGCTGTTTGCCGGTTCGGTACCGATGTATTATTGCCGGGGGAACCACGAGACACGTGGTCCGATGGCACCCTATTTCAAAGACTATTTCAATCCGCGCGAAGAAGAACTGTTCTATATGTTCCGCCAAGGGCCGGTCTGTTTTGTGGTATTGGATTGTGGGGAGGACAAACCTGACAGCGATATCGAGTATTATGGGATTACGGCTTACGATGCCTATCGCACCCAGCAAGCCGAATGGCTGAATACTGCCTTGCAAAGCGATTTGTACAAGAATGCTCCTTTTAAAGTAATTGTTTGCCACATGCCGCCGTTTGGTGGTTGGCACGGCGATTTAGATATTGCAGAGAAGTTCATCCCAGTTCTGAATGCTGCTCGTCCTGATGTCTATCTGTGCGGACATTTACATCGTTACATCCGTAATGAAGCAGGAAAAGAAGGTGTTGAATTCCCTCTGATAGTAAATTCCAACAACACATTGCTCAAAGCAACGGTGCAGAACAACAATCAAATGAATATTCGCATCTATGATCTTGAAGGGAAAGAGATTGACCAGCTAGTGATTCAAAAGTAAACCTATAAATCTTCACATCCCTTTGCCAACGAATATTTAGAACAGAGATCAGCCTGAAGGGAAGAGGAAAAACATTCCTTCGGGCTTTTCTTTTCGCCATTTTATGGCTGACATTACCCGTTCCGCTGCATTTTCGTAAGCATCCGATAAATTGTAAATCCATCCCCTCTTCTGTTACTTTGCGATTGGCAAAGACACACGCGCAGCACATTATGGAGGCCATTGCATACAACCTGTACCGAACACCAGGGATATTATGTCCAATTGTATCAAGTAGAGGGGAAACACAGGCAAAAAAGAGACTCTAACGCCACTTTTTTCAAGGATTCCCGGTAACCAAGGCCGATATCTTGCATCACTGACCACGAAAACAAAAATGCAAGGACGTTTTGCAGAGGTCTCAATTATAAACTCAGATGGTTCACAAAAAGCTCAAATAAGTAGGTTAAATTTATTAATGATTCAAATAGCTTAAGTAGATGTTGAAAATTATTTTATATCACGATTTATGTGTAGATTTGTATGTA
>CAYXIX010000163.1:0-3095 GCA_964465405.1 uncultured Parabacteroides sp.
AGCTTTGACCATCAATTTCTGCGTGGCACCAACCATCTTCTCATGTGGCCCGGATTCTTATGATTTATTACGTTCCAGGCCTGCGACTTTTTGGAAAAAACAGCTGGCTCGCGATACAGTGAAAACCGTATTGACCAATAATACCAAAACAGACATAAGCAGTCATTGTACGGGGCAGTATTTACATATGTCATTGTTGCTACAAGATAGTGTAGATGAGAATCTCGAATGGAAGGCATCAGTCGACCCCAATCATCCTTTGAAACTCGTATCGGATTTTGTTGACAAGAAATTGCAAAATGTCCATAAAAATACCGATTTTAACCTCGGTGAGAAATTAAAGGACTTAACGCTCCCTCCGTTTGGATTGTTCCAATCGTGTGCATGCATGGGTATGGTAGCTTTTGCGATGCGCAAATATGTCAAGCAGATTTTTGATACAAACGGCAAACCGCTTGATGCTACCCATATTGCCGATGCAGTTATCAAGATGTTCCAGGCGTGGGAGAGCGAGAAAATAAATAATACGCTCAATTTCATGTTCGAAACCAAGGAGTCGGGCGAATTATGCAAATTGTTTATCCAAAATTTTAGGTTGAACGAACTGAGAGGGTACAATGATATCAGCAGCCTCACTGATGCCCGTTGGGCTCTCACACATGAGTATATTGCGGGTAAAGGATATCCGTTGTGGTCTTTGAAATACGCTACTGCTGATGAAAATCTGCAAAAATTAATTGATAATATTGTCAGGATTTGCGTTGAGAAGGATTTCCGCAACCAACCTCACCTGTTAGCGCAGACTCTTTCAGAGATGAAACGACGTAAGTTTGAATTGAAAGAGTTGCTTAAACACGAAGAGGCCTTTAAAGTTGGGTTTGAAACTTTTGTGCATAGTGTTGCAGATGCTAATGATGTCCAATTAAATGATACAGAGATTACTGACGCCATCGATGGTCTTCGTCAGCATATCCAAGCTGATATTGGTTTATGGAGCGAAGAAGAGGTACGTATAGCTTTTGTGAAGTGGAGAAATAAGGTGCTTGAGGCGCGAGAGCGTCAAAGACAAGAAGAACAACGGCGACAAGAGGAAGAACGTCGTCGCCAAGAGGTATGGCAGAAGCTGCAGGATCAGGACAAGCAAAATGAATACTTGGCAGATAATTCAGAAGAGCTTCTGTTGAAAAAGTCCACAGCACGTAATAAAGTACGACAAATCCAGGATCTTCATACAGCAATAGCTATTCTGGAAAAGATTATTGATAATGCAAACAATAGTGCAATAATTAATATCATTAACGAATTCGATGCATAAGTCATTTGTTAACATAGAAGAGCTATTTGCGGCAATAGACACCGATAAGACATATCACGGTGTCAATTCCGGCACGGCCAATAGATTTCCTGTGCGCTTTGTTTTGTTTGACAATTTCAGAGATTCCTATGACTTTATTTCGAGGATGTCTGATAGGGATATTAAAATACAAAGCGTGGATCAATGGATGAACCCTCAATACGATGATATGTTCATATCGCGCGTTGAGTTGGCTAATCACATCGCTAATCACATCGAAAGCCTTGATGGACGCGATTGCGTTATTGCTCCGTTTTCTGAATTGGCCCGCTTCTATGATAACATTGAATTCAAAGAGTTTGATGCGCTTATTACCACATTAAAAGCGATTCAAAGCTCGAATAAAGCATATACCGAGCATCAGCGCGTGTATATAGTGGTTGTTGGTCAATATGGCAAGGTCTCTAACTTTGAGAATGACGCCCAGATGTTTGCCTGGCATTTGAAGTCGGATGACAGACAACTTAATTATCGACTGGTTTTGTCCAACGGAACGGATTATGGCGTAAAGAATCTTTGCGAGAAATACACAGTTGTTCATAACATCAAAGAGTGGCTGGATTTATGGCGAAGTGGAACAAATATCAAAAACACCATTATCTCAACATCACCAGCGATATACGCCTATGAGCAAAATGCACTGCCGGATAATGCTTTCAACTTCGACAAATGTGAGAATGTATATAAGTTCTTAACTCTTGGACTGGGTTTGTCTTTTGGCAACATACAATACAAAGCGAGTGATGATCCTTATTGGTGCAAATTGGCAGAGAAGATAGATGTTACACGATTTTCCTTCGACCAATTTGTCAACGAATATTTTCAGCTGTTTGAGCTAAAAGACTACAAAGACTTCATTAAGGCTTGGCATAACACGGAAGATAACTTTGATAAATGGTTATTGATAACATACTACCTAAGCGAATTTGACGATGATTATTTGTCTGCCGTATTGAAATATTGTCAAGCATATCATGATAGGGAGCTTTTTGAGCAAATATTGTTGTCTATCTTCGATTTTGAAAACTTCACAGTATATATCCAAGATAGGACCGAATTGTTCAGATTGCTCAAGTATAGTGGCGTACCGTCCGTGGATGCACAAAAGCGATTAGAAAGTCGATTACACAAATTTGCTGCAGATGTAGGATATAAAACTGCTGCAAGCGTACTCACATCATACACTGATATCGAGAAAGAGATTGCTATTCAGTGGTTGGGCAAAGGTCATATTTCGGTATGTGATATACGTGATACGTTCCCGGATTTTTATTGCTATTTACAAAATAACGGATTGCCTATTGACTCCCAATCATGGATAGAGGGTTATATTGAAAAATATAAAAAGGCAAAATTTGCCAATAAATACGACCAAAGCCTTGAAGACATTCTACGTGTCCATAGCACCAATGAGCTTGATTTCAATAAATGGTATCAAGATTTCAAAACTGTTCGGACTATTCTGTCAGACCGATCTGATATAGATGTCTTTTATTGGATTGATGGCCTGGGTATAGATTGGATCCCGTTAATTCGTAGTATCATTGAACGTGAAAAGGCTAATGGTATATATCTGAACGAGATAATGATTGGGAAGGCGCTATTGCCTACAACGACTCTCAAGAATAAAGCAGATTTGGAGAAACTTGTTTCCGGTGGCCTGACTAAAATAGGTGATCTGGATAATTTGGCTCATAAAACAAATAATAAATATCCGGGATATATCATCGAAGAATTTGAC
>CAYXIX010000163.1:3195-5100 GCA_964465405.1 uncultured Parabacteroides sp.
AGTCAGGAGCTTGTCAAGACTTGGACAGCAGAGTTAGTGACCACAGAATTATCTGCTGCAGATCCTATTGTAAGATTTGTTATAAAGGGATTAAAGGACGAAGTTCCATATGCCATTTACAATGGCAAGCAATATAGGTTAAGCACAGACAATGGTTCCGAATACTGTAGTCATATTAATCTGACAACTGGTACATCAGATATTACTTTGTGCGTAGGGACTTTGAAGCAAAAGTATCAACTCAATATTAATTTCGGCGTGGTCGAAGACGATTTGATATAAGAAAATAATGAGAGATGAAATATGAAAACAGAGATCAGCAATAAAATAAAGAAGTATTTTGCCCCAATGGCAATTTATAAAGACCCTGCATCCACCAATAGCCTTTTTGCGGGCCGTAATCTGCCATCCTTTGTCAAAGACTTTATTCTGAAGAAGTATATCAATACAGATGGCCAAGTCGATAGAGGGGCTTTGACCGCGTTCCTTGACAATGTAATTCCGCAAGATGCATCATCGGTTAAGGATCGACTGGGAAATGGCCAGGAATTAACGTTACTGACCCGTTTTATCATATATATCGACCTTGTAAAAGGTATTCGTCGTTTCTCCATTCCAGACCTTGGTATAAAACTAAATGAGGGCCAAATACCTGAATATGTATATCAACAACATTCGGGTGATCTTGTAGATGGAGAGAAATGGGGCGTCATAAAATTATGCGTTCTCCCTGATGAGGATGGTAAAAAGAATCATGTAGAGATGGTCGAGTACAAACCATTCAAGCCTTATCGATTAGTTGACATGGCCTATTTACGTGAAGCGAGAAAAGGCTTTACAACTTACGAATGGTTGGATGTGCTGCTCTCTGCTATGGAGTATGACCCTGATGGCTTTGACAGTATCAGTCAAAAATTGGAGTTTTTGACCCGACTACTCATTTTTGTTGAGCCTCGATTAAATGTTATTGAGCTGGCGCCTAAAGGAACCGGTAAATCGTATGTTTTTGGTAATCTGTCTAAGTACGGATGGCTTGTCAGTGGAGGAAAGGTTACACGAGCCAAATTGTTCTATGATAAACAGAAACAACAGAATGGTATTATCAAGAATCACGATTATACCGCATTCGATGAGATACAAACTATTGTCTTTCAGGAACCGTCTGAGCTTCAAGCAGCCTTAAAATCATATCTTGAGAGTGGCAAAACAACGATTGATAATACTGAATTTTCATCAGAGTGCGGTTTGATACTAATGGGTAATATTCCGTTGAATGAGCAACGTCGGCCCTTGTCTTATCGCTATTTTGATTCATTGCCTCAGAATTTTAGAGAGTCTGCATTGTTGGATCGTTTCCATTGTTTTATCGAGGGCTGGTATCTTCCCAGAATAAATAAAAGTATGATATTTAAGGGGTGGACCATTAACGTGGAGTATTTCTCTGAGTTGATGCATTCTTTGCGCACACAAAATACATATGGCTTACTCTTCGACGCCTTAGTCACTTTTGAACCTAATGCAGATATGCGTGATTTTACTGCTGTAAAACGTATTGCAACAGCATACATGAAACTGCTCTTCCCTCATTGGCAAAGCGTTGTTGATGTAGACTTTGATGAGTTTGACCAGTATTGCCTGCAACCTGCTATTACTCGTCGAGGCATTATTAAAGCGCAGTGCCATAATATCGACCAGGAGTTTAACACAAGAATGCCTAAGATTGAGGTGCGCAAATATAACGATTAATAATAGGGTCAGGAGGAGTAATCTCTATTCGATCAATTATTAAATATACCATTATTATTTAATGATAGGTGGTGTTCATTTACGTACACTAAAAATCACGGCCTCACCAACAGCAATATTTTACGTAGAAAAACATATTAAATATACTTTGGTATTAAA
>CAYXIX010000164.1:0-5027 GCA_964465405.1 uncultured Parabacteroides sp.
CCACTTTTTTCAAAAAGCGGGAAGGAGTCACTCCATCTGAATTCCGCGAGCGGGCACATTGAGAAATCATTGGCGGCACAGATTTGTCATTCTTTTGGTTTGTGCAAAAATGTCATATGTCTGTTCATCAAAAAATTGACAGCTCCATATACAAACAACCCCAAGAACTGAGCCAAATATTCATTCAACCCTAAAATTTCTACCATCAACAGCAACACCATAAACTGAGCGACATAAGCACACCCAAAAGCCAGAAGAAAAAGCAGAACCTCGCGACACAAATGCCCGCTGCACGAGGTAAAAATCCAATACTTACTCCAAAAAAAATTATTAATCTGTGCTACAACATAAGCCGTCACGTTGGCTGGGCGATAATCAATCCCCAATTCGTCCATCATTAACCAAACAATCAACGACATAATAAGCGCATTCAACATCCCCACTAATATGAAACGTATGATACGCACCGTATCTCTCACTTCTATCCCCGTCGTTGTCGTTTTTTCCTTCTTCACACTTCGATGTGGTAAGCTTTTAATTTATTATAAAGTGTTTTTCGGTCGATACCCAATAACTGGGCAGCCTTCGTCTTATTATTACCCGATTCTTGCAAGGCGCGACGAATCATTTCGCTCTCATGTGTCTCGTCATGCAGTGGTATATAAACAGATTTGCCCGACGATGTTTGTGTCAATTCTTCGGGTAATTCTTTGAGCGTTATATAACGCCCTGTCGCCAACAATGTTGCATATTTAATTGTATTCTTCATCTGCCGCAAATTTCCCGGCCACGAATAGGACTGAAATATACGAATTACCTCACGGTCAAAACCGATAATGTTCTTTTGGAGTTCTGCATTTGCCTGATCCAAAAAATGGTCAGCAAAAAATAATAAATCTTCTTTTCGCTCCTTTAGGTCGGGTATGCGAATCGTAAACTCATTGATACGATGATACAGGTCTTCGCGAAAATCCCCCTTCTCTATCGCAGATCGAAGATTCTCATTCGTTGCCGATATCAACCGTATATTAATCGCCACCTCCTGATTGCTACCGATAGGTTTTATCTTACGCTCCTGCAAAGCACGTAGCAACTGCACCTGAACTTCATATGACAAATTCCCGATTTCGTCAAGAAAGATTGTTCCTCCCTGTGCCGCAATGAAAGCACCTTCCTTATTATCAATCGCTCCTGTAAACGAACCCTTCACATGGCCAAAAAATTCAGACGCAGCCAAATCCTTCGGAATGGCTCCACAGTCAACGGCGATGAATGGCGCATTCTTCCGGTTACTCTGCTCATGGATACGACGAGCCACATATTCTTTTCCCGTCCCACTTGACCCGGTGATTAATACAGACATATCAGTCGGTGCTACCAAACGGACATGTTCATATAGCTGGCGTGCCACTTGACTTTGTCCCTCTATATAATCTCCTCCATAAGTTTCAGACTTCCCTTTTTCCGGTTTCCCTGAAACGATAGTATCTACCATTTCTCCTCCCCCTTTGATTACATCCCGGATTTTTGCCAGTAAATCTTCCGGATTCAACGGTTTGGCAATATAATCCGACGCCCCCGCCTTGATTGCCTGCACAGCCGTTTGAATCTCCGCATAACTGGTCATCATAATCAAAGGAACCGAAATGTGATTCTCCTTCATCCATTTCAGCAGGTCAATCCCATCTCCGTCAGGCAAACGTAAATCAGAAAGCATCAAATCATACCTGCTCCCTTCTATCTGCTTCTTCGCTTCAGAAACAGAAGAAACCGTGTTGACTTCAAAGCCTTTCTTCCCGAGCCATGTTTTCAACATCAAAGAGAAAGTAATATCATCTTCTATAATCAGAATAGATGGCATATATGTTCGTCTTTCTATTTGTAGACAAATATACGAAAAACCGATGTTATTTCTACCATTCATCTCTATTTTAATAAAAAATAAACGATCACCTGAAACCTCTTTATTCCACGCGACCGTCTTCTTCTTATCAAAAAAGCGTCTCACACCGACGCTTTTTTGATTTGCAGACTTAAAATGAATACTCGAACATAATAATTTTAAACGGGTAAATGTAGAAACGTCTCTGTTTCGCTTCTCGTTGTATCTATTAACGAATATCATGCCAAATCTCTTACAAAACGCCTCATTTTTCTATAAATCACTAATTATCAACGACAAAAAAAGAAATAAAACAGAAAAAATAAAGTATCATTCTCTGATTGAAAAGGCGGGGAATGTGGACAAAAGATGTGGAATTTTTCTACAAACAACGTTCTACAGCCTGCTCAACCAACTGCGTTGCCTGACGAATCACATCGTTCAACAGACGATGCCAACCGTCGTCCGTCAGCGATTCATCGTTCTTCTCCAACATACGCAATTGGGCGACCAGACCGGTAGCGCCCAGCATGGTAAAAAGCGGTATCAGCTTGTGCGCCACGCGGGAAGCATCCGCACGTGCAGTCGAATCAAGCGCTTCCTGCAAAAGGGAAATACTTTTACGGGTTTCTTCGGCAAAGGTACAGATAATGGAAGCCGATGCCTCTTTGTCTTCTCCGGCGAAAGCCGTCAGCGAATCAAAATTAAAGGTCGGTACAGCCTCCGGCTGTATGTCTGCCTGCAACAGACTGTTCAACAGAGCAATCAACTGGCGCGCAGTAAAAGGTTTGTTCAAGAAACCGGTAAATCCGGCTTCCAAATAATGGGTGTGTTCATTCTCAATGCTTGCCGAAAGGGCAATAATCGGCACTGTTTCGGTTCCCGGAATGCCGGAAGTCCGAATCGCCTTGAGTAATCCATACCCATCCAATCCGGGCATTTGAATATCGGTGATAATCGCATCGAAAGTCGTATTACGAAGCATATCGACTACGGCAGACGGGGCCGTACAACTGGCAACTTCTACATGGTTACGTTTCAAAAACTCTTCAGTCAGTGCCAACTGGAGCGGGTCGTCGTCGATCAATAAGCAGTAAATCTCCCGCCCCTCAAACGTCTTATCCTCTTCTCCCCTATTCTCCTGTTCAACGGGAAGCGTCTGTATTTCTGATTCTTCCAATGGTAAAACAATGGTGAAATCGCTTCCTTTTCCGGGTAAACTCTTCAGCGTCAATGTACCATGCATCAGTTCGATGAGCTTACGGGTAATGGATAGTCCCAAACCGAAGCCTTCTGCTTTTTCTGTTCCGGACAATCGTGTAAACTCGCCGAAAATCTTTTCCTGTTCCGCTTCCGGAATACCCGTCCCTGAATCACTGACAACAATCACCAGTTCATGGTCAGCCACGATATAACGGACTCGCAAAAGCACACGTCCTTCATGCGTAAATTTGATAGCATTTGAAAGCAAATTGCTGACAACCTGCCGAAGACGTATCGGGTCACCTGCATAAAGGCGTTCCATCTCCCCATCCTCTTTCATATCCAAAAAGAGCGAAAGCCCTTTTGCCTCCGCGAGAGGGCGGAAACTGCCATATATTTCGTTAAATAGTGTACACACGCTAAAAGGAACATTCTGTATTTCCATTTGTCCGGATTCCAACCGGTGAAAATCAAGCAGACCATTGACAAGTGAAAAAATGTGGTCTGACGATCCCTTCATGTTGTCAAGATAATATTGCTGCCGTTCATCTTCCGGATGCCGACGCGTCAAAAGTTCAATGTAGCCAATGATGGACGAAAGAGGTGCCCGGATGTCGTGGCTGATGGTCAACATCAACTTCTCCCGCCTTCGAAGCAAGTCTTCGGCATATAACTTCGCTTTTTCCAACTGCTTCCTGAAATACTGGCTTCGCGAGACATCACGGGCTATCAAGACAATAAACACAATTCCAATCACAAAAGAAAGGAGTGCAATACCGGCAATCAGATAAGAAGTTTCGCGTACGACAGCCTGCTTTTTCATCACACGGGCCATTGACAAGTTCACCTCATCCTCTTCAATGTCCCGCAAAATCTGATTGATTCGACTGGTAATGATACTGTTGTTATAACGCAAATTGGCAGCACGTTCCAGCAATCGGTCGACAATCTGTTTCCGCTGGTCGGCTACGCTATCCTGTAGGTTTTTCAAGACCGTCATAATCGTGTCTGCCGGATAGAACGTGCTTACCAGCGTATCGGTCACAATCTGCTGAGTCGTGTTGATTACCACTGTAGAATCTTCTTCGGGCGGAGAAAAGGCATCGGCCAAACGACGGAAAAAGCCTCGACGCTCACGGGGTTGGGATGATTTCACGGAATCCTGACGCACGATTACCCGCTGTTGTACCTCCACCTGCCGGATGACGGTGTCCTGCTGTGCAATCATTTTCTCGATGTTCTGGGCATAAAGATTTTCCGTATCCGTCTCTTTCCAAGTCTCCAGCAAACGGCGCGTGTTCCAACGTTTTTGTTCGATTAAATGTTCAATCGTGTCTATCTTAAGAAGTAACTCTTCATTTGATACAAGGACACGCAGGGAATCCATATTCTGTAACGCTTTGTTCAACGTCCGGTTGAAATGACGCATTTCGCCGTTCGGCCGCCCGATAATTTGCCCCAGCGCCTCACTCTCGTAAAGCAAAGAAAGCGTATTTGTGACCAGATACACCTTCTCTCTCGAAAGATTATCATCGGTGTTGTCCTCACCCGCAAATTGTTCAATGATATTATATATGTAAACAACCGAACAAACCGTTATCAGGACCAATAACAAATAGCCCAATACAACCTTACTCGTAATATGTCCGCTTTGCCCACTCATACCTGTTCTTTTTGCGTAAAGAATCAGACAAATGTAAACGTTCTCTTCCAAATACACATACAAGGAAACGATAAAAAAGTGTTCTTTCAGCTTTATTTAAAGCGGATGGTCATTTTCAGACCAGCTGAATGATGAGAATGTTTTGGCAGCTCACTGCCGCAACACTGGTGGAGACGCTTACGTCGATATGGAAGTCATGAAACAGGCCGAGCCGCAAAAAGAGACCGTTCAAACGACGGTCAATCACACGATGTCCAATTTTGCATGGAAGCAATTCCG
>CAYXIX010000165.1:0-5024 GCA_964465405.1 uncultured Parabacteroides sp.
TTTTTGTTGAGTTATCCAGCCAATGCAGACGCAATAAACATATAAATCATCATTCCGATGATGTCATTCATAATAGTTATAAAAGGTCCCGTAGCCAAAGCGGGATCTATTTTCAATTTATCAAGCGTCATGGGAACCAATGTTCCAGAAATACTAGCAAACATGACAACAGCAAACAAGCTCAACGAAACAGATGCTGTAATAGTCCGGTCGCCTAACATAAAAAAGTTATATGCAAATACAACCAAACTAATGATACTAGCATTGATTAAAGAAACTACAGCTTCTTTTAATATTTGTGACAAGATATTTCCCTCTTTCAAACTATTATTGGCCAATCCTTGTACAACAATAGCAGACGATTGTATTCCGACATTACCTCCTGTTCCTCCAATCAAAGGAATAAACAATGCCATCTTAGGATTTATAGCGAAACAACTTTCAAAGTTTCCTAAAATACAAGAATTTCCGATTCCTCCAAGCATACCTATTAGTAACCAAGGCAAACGAGCGGTTGTTTGTGTAAATACATTATCCGATGTTTCGATATCTTGCGAAATACCGGAAGCTAATTGATAGTCCCGTTCATGTTGTTCGCGAACTTCGTCCATAACGTCGTCCACACTAATACGACCAACCAATCTCCCAATACTGTCAATAACTGGCAATGCAACTAAGTCATATTTTTCAATTGTTTCAGCAACCTCTTCTATACTATCACTATCATGCACAGCAATTGGGTCTTTCTTCATGACATGCTTGATTTTGGAAACAGAGGGATTAGTAATGAGTTTTTTAAGAGGCAGAACACCACGCAATCGTTCATCATCATCAACTACATACACATAATAGATTTCATCCATATTTTCTGCCTGTTTACGCATTTCCTCGATACATTTGGGCATACTCCAATTTTCGTTCACCACAATCATTTCGGTTCCCATCAAACCGCCAGCCGTATCTTCGTCATACTTCAACAGATCGACAATATCTCCAGCTTGCTCGACATCTTCAATGTGAGAAAGAATTTCTTCCTGTGTATCTTCATCCAATTCCCGCATCAAATCAACAGCATCGTCCGTTTCCATATTATCGACAAAACGCTTGGCTATTAATTCATTCGGCAATTCTTTCAGTAACTTGTGACGATCTTCTTCGTCTAACTCCATCAACACATCTGCCGCTTTATCTCCGTCCATCAGGAGATAGAGGTAAATTGCTTCCTGCAAATCCAGTTCCTGATATAATTCTGCTATATCAGCCGGATAAAGTTCATTTAGAATAGCCTTGATTCGTTCATCATCTTTTGATTCAATGAACTTTTTCAAGTTTTCTACATATTCTTTTGTCAGTTCTATCATTTCTCTACCTCTTTAAGGATTTATCATCTACATTCAAATGCATATTTCGCTCTGCAATTAGTGTTAACTCTATAAATTGTTCAACAGATAATTGCTCTGGACGTTTGTCAAAAATAGGAAACGTATAATCCACACATTCTTTTCCAAGTAATGATTTCATTGAATTCCGCAAAGTTTTACGCCGTTGATTAAAAGAAGTTTTGACCACTGTCTTGAAGAGAACTTCATTACATCCCAGTTCCTTTCTACTATTGCGGGTCATCCGTATCACAGCACTTTTCACTTTTGGAGGTGGATCAAACACTTTTTCACTGACCGTAAATAAATACTCTACTTTATACCATGCTTGTAATAATACACTTAAAATACCATATGTCTTACTGCCCGGACCTGCTGCTAACCGTTCAGCCACTTCTTTCTGTATCATTCCAGAACAACAAGAAATTTGTTCTTTATAATCCAATACTTTAAAGAAAATTTGGCTCGAAATATTGTATGGATAATTACCGATTACACAAAATGGTCCTTTAAATAAACATTTCAAATCTAAGCGTAAAAAATCTTCTGCCCAGATTTTATTCTTTAAATCAGGAAAATATTGTTTCAAGTAATCAACAGATTCCCTATCCAATTCTACAACTGTCACATCATATTCTTTTTCCAGCAAGAAACGCGTAAGTATTCCCGTTCCCGGTCCTACTTCCAAAACAGGCAATGATTTATAATCAGACAACGTATCAGCTATACGTTCTGCAATTTGCAAATCTTTCAAAAAATGCTGTCCTAACGCTTTCTTGGGCTTAACGAATCTCATCCACTTCTCGCGTATAATATTATGTTTGTATTTGAATATAATGCTTATCTTTGCAGACGTGCAAAAATACAACAAATAATTTAAAGTTATCACGTCATAATGGATTTTAAAGCGATTACACGCACCTCCCTCAAAATCTTTCTCCCGCTCACACTCGGTTGTATGCTCCTTTGGTATATGTATAGTAAAATGGATATCAGTGAAATTTGGCGAGTCATACGTCAAGGAGTACGTTACGAAATCATTCTTTTTTCCTTGTTACTTGGATTGGGAGCAAACATAGTGAGAGGTTTACGCTGGGGACTGTTGATTCGTTCACTTGGAGATCAAGTAAAAAACAGTAATGTGATTAACGCCGTATTGGGCAATTATGCTGTCAATCTTGTTTTGCCTCGCGTTGGTGAAGTTTGGAGATGCGGCATGATTACCAAATATGATAAGATTCCATTTACCCGATTACTGGGAACTTTGGTTATCGACCGAGTAAGCGATACCATTATGGTCGGTCTTATCACACTATCTATTTTCTTATTCAATTTTCCCTTTTTCCAAAATTTCTTTGCTGAAAATCCGGCTTTATTAAAAGGTTTTCATTCCATGTTTCATTCTACTTGGATTTATATAGCCAGTATTATTCTTTTTATCGGCATTTGGCTTGTATTCAAATATATGAGTAATTCTAAACTCGTAAAAAAAATACAGTCACTGTTACATAATGTTTGGGATGGAATGAAAAGCATTTGGTTACTAAAACACAAATGGCTTTTTTTATTGCAAACCATATCCATTTGGGGTGGGTATTTTCTGTATTTTTACATTACGTTTTATGCATTTGACTTTACACGCGACTTGGGAGTCACTGTCGGTTTAATAGCTTTCACTATGAGTAGTATTGCTGTTGCAATACCTGTTCAAGGAGGAATCGGACCGTGGCATTTTATGGTAATAGCTACTTTGATGTGTTTTGGTGTCAAAGAAAATGATGCTGCCGCATTTGCATTAGTTGTCCATACAGTACAAACTGTGTGGACAGGGCTCACCGGACTATTTGCTGTCATCGCTTTACCAATCAGCAATAAAAACAATAAACAGTTGTCAGCAGACAAGGACCCATTTAAACAAAGTTGATTATGTTCACGTACAACATTATATGATATTTATTATTAACCTCTATTGTCGACGTGCAATTGCTAGTTGTCAATTTCATTATTGCCCATTGGTAATTGTTCATCGGCAATTACCTAAAAACCCGTTCTTATGATGGAAATCAAAAACCTTTCTCCACAATCTGTTTGGAGATATTTTTACAACCTTACGCAAATACCTCGTCCAACTGGACATATGGAGGCAGTCACTCACTTTATGCTTGATTTCGGTAGAGGATTAGGATTGGAAACACAACAAGACAAAGTGGGAAATGTCTTAATCCGCAAGCTCGCCTATCCGGGTATGGAGAACCATAGAACTGTTACACTGCAAGCTCATTTAGACATGGTTCCGCAAAAAAACGCATCTGTCGAACATGATTTTCTGAAAGACCCAATCGATGCATACATAGATGGCGACTGGGTAAAAGCCCGCGAAACGACTTTAGGGGCGGACAACGGGATAGGGGTTGCTTTTGCTATGGCCGTACTGGCAGACAAAACATTAAAACACGGACCTATAGAAGCCCTTTTCACGATTAATGAAGAAGAGGGTATGGACGGAGCCTTTGGATTAAAACCTAATTGGCTTAAAGGAGAAATTTTGCTAAACTGCGATTCTGAAGAAGAAGGTGTCCTTTTTGTGGGATGCGCAGGAGGAGCTGATTTAAACGCTTCACTGCAATTCAAAGAAGATACTTACATTCCTGAGGGCGATGTCGCTGTCAAGCTCAGTCTGACCGGATTGAAAGGTGGCCATTCAGGTGTTGATATCCATTTAGGACGAGCAAATGCCAATAAACTGATGTTTCGGTTACTAAAAGAGGCTGTGCGTGATTATGGAGCCCGACTTTCTGCTGTTGAAGGAGGTTCGCTTCGCAATGCCATTCCACGCGAAGCATTTGCCATTATTACGATTCCGGGAGATAATGTAGAAGCACTTTGGGAGTTGGTTTCTGATTATCAGGAAATGTATCGGGAAGAATATAAAAACATAGAAGATAATATTTCGTTGACAGCTGAAATGACCAACATGCCGACAACTTTAATTCCTGAAGAAATCCAAGATGATTTAATCAATGCTGTCGAAGGTTGTCAGAACGGAGTACTCAGTATGCTCGCCGACTTTCCCGATACTGTTGAATCTTCATCCAATCTTGCAATCGTCAAATCGTCAAATGAATTGATTGAAGCAAAAATATTGGTACGTAGTTCTTCAGAAAGTCGCAAAGATTCAATTTGTTCAAGTTTGGAAAGCGTGTTTTCTTTAGCCGGAGCCAAAGTGGAATATGACGAAGGTTATGGTGGATGGCAACCTAATATCGACTCTACCATACTGAAAATCATGCAGAAAACGTATAAAGACTTATTTGGAAAAAATCCAAAAGTATGTGTCATGCATGCCGGTCTTGAATGTGGTATCATTCAAGAAAATTACCCGAACATGGATATGATTTCCATTGGCCCGAATTTACAACACCCACATTCGCCTGACGAACGAGTAAGTATCTCTTCTGTCGCTCGAACTTGGAATTTCATAGTAGAGACGCTCGCTCGACTTTGATATGATTTTTAAATAACAACAAATAAGTAAGTACACAAAAATACCCGGTAGGAAAAAAATTTTTCCTACCGGGTATTTTTCTTACCATGACCTTTCAAAACTTCCAACGCAGAAGTGCATACAAATCCATCTTTTGATTT